>DASUXH010000157.1:0-3899 GCA_036378015.1 Nitrospira sp.
CGGCGCGGTTGGCCAATGACATTCGCGGCATGTTTCGTCAGTCGCCGGAAGTGACGACGGTGGTGTCCCAGCTCGGCCGGCCGGACGATGGAACCGATCCCACGAGTTTTTTCAACGCGGAATTTCTGGCCAACCTCAAGCCGCAGGCCGAGTGGAGACGCGGGCTCAGCAAAGACGATCTCGTGGAAGAGATCGAGAGACGGCTGAAGGCTATTCCCGGGATCATTTTCAATTTTTCACAGGTGATACAAGACAATGTGGAAGAAGCCATGTCCGGCGTCAAAGGGGAAAACTCCATCAAACTGTTCGGCGCCGACCTGAAAACCATGGAAACGATCGCCGGTCAGATCGAAAAGCAAATGCACGAGATCCGTGGCGTCAAAGACCTCGGTATTTTCCGGCTGCTCGGCCAGCCTAACTTATTGATTAAGGTCGACCGGCAAGCGAGCGCCCGCTATGGATTGAATGTGAACGACGTGAACGCCGTCGTGCAGGCCGCTGTCGGCGGCCAGGCGGTGACGCAGGTATACGAGGGCGAACGGTTGTTTGATTTGGTGGTCCGGTTTTTACCCGAATACCGGCAGGACGTTGAGGCCATCAGCAATATTCTGGTCAGCACGCCGGACGGCGCCATAATTCCCTTGAAGCAGGTGGCCACGATCGCGACGCAGACGGGGGCCTTCATCATTTACCGTGAGAACAATGAGCGCTACATTCCGATCAAGTTCAGCGTTCGTGATCGCGATCTCGAAAGCACAGTGGAAGAGGCTCAGGCGCTCCTCGCCAAAACCGTGAAGCTGCCGGAACGGTACCGGATGGAGTGGGCCGGTCAGTACGATCAGCTCAAAGACGAGCAGAAACGTCTGGCCAAAATCGTCCCTTTGAGCCTGTTGCTGATCCTCTTGCTGCTCTACATCACTTTTGATTCGTTCAAGAACGCGCTCTTGGTGCTGTCGGCGGTGCCCTTTGCCCTGATCGGAGGCGTACTTGCGCTAGTGGCCACTCACACCAATTTCAGCATTTCAGCCGCGGTGGGTATCATTTCGACCCTTGGTGTCGCGATCTTGGGGGGCGTTCTCCTGATTTCGCGCATCGAAGACGGCCGGCAGGCGGGGTTGAATCTTCGCGAAGCCATCATGCAGGCCGCCGCCGTGCAAATGCGGCCGATTCTCATGGCAACGGTGGGGGCGGCCATCGGTCTGCTGCCTGCGGCGGTGGCGACCGGCATCGGATCCCAGGCGCAGAAGCCGTTGGCGAGGGTCGTGGTCGGGGGCATGCTCACCGCCGCCTTCTTGATTCTGGTGGTGTTGCCGGTGTTATATGAATTAGTACATCGTCGATCGGATCGGGAATAACGAAAGAGGGAAAACGGTGCGTACGAATCCATCTGTTTGGATGCTGATATTCGCGGTCGCCCTCGGCCTGGAGGGGGCAAAGGCAGAGGCGCTGGCGGATCAGCCGCTGAAAGACCGGCCGATCCCGGTGCAGATGCCGTACGAGATGCCGCCGCAGTTCCAAGACGCTCCCCCGGCGGTGACGGTTCCGCCGAACACGAAACCGCTTACGCAGGAAGAGCTTCAACGAGCCGAAGCCCTCCTGCCCTTGCTCGAAGGCAAACAGGAATTCTGGGCCATGGGTGAGTTCGTCCATCTCGGAGAATCGAGCGTTCCTGTGTTGGTCAAGGCCTTGAGCATGCCCGGCCCTCGTATCCGGTACAACGCCATTGAGACGATTTCGATGCTGAACGCCCCTTCGGGGGTTCCGGCCTTGATCACGACGGCGAAGGATCCCAATGAATTGCCCAGGGTCCGTGAACATGCCTTACGGGTCGCCATTCGGCTGGATGCTTCCAAGACGCCAGAGGCCATTCAAGCCATGGCGAAGGACCAAAATTCGTCGATTCGCAAGGCGGCCGCCTTCGGCTCGCGCTACGTGCGGCAAAAGGCGGTGGTGCCGATCCTCATCGGGATGATTGCAGACGACGAGCGATTCGTGGGGCTGTCCGCCGTGCAATCGCTCTGGATTCTGACCCTGCACGAGACGGAATTCCACGATTGGGACGCCTCGACGAAAGCCGATCGTCAGGAATGGATGGCGGAGTGGATGGAATGGTGGAACGCAGAGAAAGAAACGTTTCAGATTCCCGAACCCCGCCGGCGGTCTCCAAAAAGTCAGGGCTGAACGCCGCCTTGCGGGTCAAAAAAACCGTGTGTTATAGGTGTCATGACCGGTCGATTTCAATAGGGATGATCTGATGGCTGTGCTGCCGATCGCAAAACTCGGAAATCCAGTGCTTCGGAGGATTGCCGCGCAAGTGGATCCGCGCGACATTCGGACCAAGGACTTTCAACAGCTGATCGACGATATGTTCGAGACCATGCTCGAAGAGCCCGGAATTGGCCTGGCGGCGCCACAGGTGTCTCAGTCAATTCAGCTCGTGGTCATGGGATGCGAAGGGGAAGGCGGATTTCCTAGAACTACCCTGATCAATCCGACGATCGTCTATTACGGTCCCCAACAGGTCGAGAACTGGGAAGGCTGCTTGAGCGTGGACGGCTTTCGGGGAAAAGTCACCAGGCCATCGGTGGTGCGTGTTCAGGCGCTCGACAGGGACGGACAATCCATCGATGTCGAAGCGGACGGGTTGTATGCGGTCTGCATCCAGCACGAAGTGGACCATCTGATCGGCAAGGTGTTTCTCGATCGCATGACGGACCTGTCCACCCTCACCCAGTTGAGCGAGTTCGACAAGTTCTGGCGGAAAGAACCTGCCCCCGTGATTTAACGTCACGTATTGAACATTGCAATCGTGGGGCGGCCGGCTCCGGACACTTCGCGTTCACACGCCGCACAGATAATTTCTCGAAGCATTTACACTTCAGTTCGATATCGTGAAAACATTACTGCGCGTACTTCAATATCTTCGCCCTCATCGCTCGATGGTCGTCGGCACGTTTGTCTTTGCCGGGCTGACCACCGCATTCGAACTCGTGCCGCCCTGGTTGATCAAAATCCTCATCGATGACGTCATTCAGGCGGGCAAGACCCATCTGCTCTCCGTGGTGTTCGCAGGGCTCTGCGCCGCCTATGTGCTGCGAAACGTGTGCTCATCGATGCGAATCAAGCTGAACAACAGCCTGGAGCAGCAGATCGTGCACGATTTGCACGTGCAGGTGTTTGCCGCCCTCCAGCGCCTGTCGATCAGTTTTTTCGAGAACCGTGCGACGGGCGAAGTCATGTCCCGCGTGTTGAACGACACCGAACACATGCAGCGCATTTTTGTGGACGGGCTAGAGGAAATCATCACGGCGGGTTTGACGCTGACCGGCATCATGGCCGTGCTGTTTTGGCTCAATTGGAAATTGGCGCTGCTCGCTCTGGTGCCCATCCCGTTGCTGATGCTAGGCGCCGTCGCCTTCACCAAGCGGATTCACAAGCACTATCGAAAAATCAGAAAAGGGTCCGCCGAACTCAACGCCCTGTTGCAGGACTCGCTGGCCGGTATCAGGGAAACCATGGGATTCAACCGACAGGCGTATGAACAGAACCGATTTGACGGGAAAAGCGACCAGTGCCGCCGGGATACGTTGAAGGCGATGTATCTGTGGTCCTACTACTCGCCGGGCATGATGCTCATCGGAAGTCTCGGGGGTGCGCTCGTCCTCTGGAATGGGGCGCAGGAAGTCTTGAGGACCCATCTTTCGGTCGGCGAGCTGGTCATGTTCATGTCTTATCTGGCGTTGTTTTATGTGCCCATCAATCAAATCCATTCCGTCAATCACATGCTGCAGCATGCGCTTGCCGCTAGCGAGCGGGTCTTTGAAGTCCTCGATATTGTGCCGGACGTCAAGGACCAGCCGAGCGTCCGCGCCCCGGTATCCCGATTGATCGGAGAAATC
>DASUXH010000158.1:0-8061 GCA_036378015.1 Nitrospira sp.
TCAATCTGTGAAAATTCCTCGAAGATACGCGCCTGATCCTCCTGCGCGATGCCGATGCCCGTATCGGTAACGGCAAACACAACCGCGCGCTCGTCTTCCGTCAATGCCGCGGACACGCGGACCTCGCCACGCTCCGTGAACTTGATGGCATTGGAAATAAAGTTTCTCAAGATTTGGGATACCTTGCCTTCGTCCGTCAACATCGGCGGAATCCCGGTAGGCTCTTCGAAGATAAGACTCACCGAGCTCGACACGAGCAACGGCTTGAGCATGCCCCGCAGGGCGCTGAAGAGGTTCGTGACGTCGAACTCACCGGTTTTCACCGTCACCTTGCCCGCCTCGATCTTTGCCAGATCCAGCAAGTCGTTGACCAGTTCCAACAGGTCTTCCCCGCTCTTGCGGATATAGTTAACCTGCTTCGTCTGTTCGCTGTTCAGCTCTCCATCGGTGTGCTCGAGCAGCAAATGCGACAGCGCAAGGATCGCATTCACCGGCGTTCTGAATTCATGGCTCATATTTGAGAGAAAGCGCGATTTCATTTCGTCTGCGCGACGAAGATGGCCGGCTTTTTCATCCAGCTCGGCGTACAGTGCAACGACGCCGCGATTGGTGTCTTCCAGCTCGCCGTTGAGACGGACCAACTCCTGCTGCCGTTCATGCAACTGCTCCAAGGCCCGCAGCAGTTCCTGGTTTTGCTGCCGCACTTCCTCGATGGGACTCTGCGGCTCCTGCTCATCCAGCTGTTTGACGACCCGTTCCAAGGCCTTGCCCGTGAACAACGGCGCCTGAGAATCCAGAATCTTCGCCATTCGTATGACGCGTGCATTCGGCACGTCGGATCGGATCTCGCACTGATCCATTAACCGGCGAGCGGCGACCAGGGCGGCCTCCCACTGGGGACCCTGACCGCCGGAATTTCCGATGGATTTCGTTCTCACCATGGCGCCGGCCTCGCCCGACGAGCTGATCGTAATCAGCAGGACTTGGGGCGCCGTGGTCCCTTCGAGCTGAAACTCGATGCGTCCGCGCTTGTGCGAATACACGAACAATCTCGCGATCTCGGAGAGCGCCGTCGAGATTCTGGTCTGGTCCTGTTCTTCGAACAAGAGCAGCCGCGCCACCTGCCGCCCACGCTGACGCGCAGTCACGACATCGTCTTCGTAATTAAGTTCGACCGCGCTGATGCGCTGGGACATAAATCTCCTATCGAGGTCCGTCCTGACGACGGCCTGTGAGGACGACGACGGTGGCGTCGTCGCGGCCGCGCAGAAAATCTCGGTACAGCACGCCTGCGATCAGGCTGGGATCGCGCGCAAGAAGCCCGGGGTAACGTGCAAAATCCCACTGGGTAGCGATACCGTCGCTATGCAAGATCAACAGGGACTGCGCCTGCCACGGCTGCGAAAACTCCGAGGCTTTACGGTACTCGTGCCCAACGATGCCGTTGTGCGAAATGAGATGGCGCCGCTCGGCGCCGTTCACCACCACAGCGGCGATATTGCCGATGCCGGCGAAGCGAACAACCCGGGCCGCTTCGTCCATCACCGCCACCCCCAATGCCGCGCCTCGCGTTGGTTTCGCCGCTTGATGCGCGGCTTCCAGGATCTCGATCGGCGATAGACGGGAGGGCGCTCGCCCCACGGCATTGATGATGGCATTGGCGGCATCTGACGCAATGATTCCATGGCCGAGCCCATCGGCCACGGCGCAGATCCAACCGTCCGCGAACCAGCGCGCAATCCAGCTGTCTCCGCAGACCTCTTCGCCTGGTTTCGCCTGCCGAACTACTCCCAACGCTTGCTCATGCGGGGAGCCAATCCAATGCTGCGCGAACACACGTGCCACCACGAGAGTGCCCTTCCCGGGCTGGGAATACAGATCAAATTCGCCTGCGGCGCGCAGCACAGAGCCGAGTCCCGTTCCAGGGCTCCCGGCCGTTGAATAGCCGTCGCTGAGCGACAGTGCCACGTTGGCCATCCCCGGTCCCCTGTCCAGCGACAGGACTTCGACGCCGTCCTGGCCATTGGCACCGAGCCGACGCATCAGCAACTCTCCGCCTTTCGCGTGCTTGGCCAGGTTCGTCGCCAACTCCGTCACGACCAGCGCGACACCACCCACCTCGGATTCATCCATTCCCGCGTCGTGGGCAAGCATCACGGCGGCGCGTCTCGCGGCCGCCGGCTGACTCGACTCCGTCACAGGCACGTGGACTTGCCCGAAGGGAACTGTCTCGATCATTTCCATCTCACAATACTCACCGTTGTGCCTTTTCCAGGCTGGCTTTGGATCTCGAATTCGTTCACGAGCCGTTTCGACCCGCTCAGTCCCAAACCCAGTCCGCCGCGGGTGGTATATCCGTCCTTCATCGCCAGCTCGATATCGGGAATGCCCGGACCGGTATCGACGAACATCACCTTTACGCCACGGCGCGAGCCGTCGTTCAGCGCCTGCAGGCGCATCTCACCTCCACCGCCGTGGATCAATGTGTTCCGGGCAAGTTCACTGGCGGCGGTGACGAGCTTGGTTTGATCGACCAGCGACAAACCTTGGAAAATGGCACAGTCCCTCACCAGCTGCCGGGCCTTGATGACGTCGTCCATCGACCGCAGGCCGATCAACTCATCGCGAAGCACGGGCATTGGTCGATGTCTTTCTGGACGACTTCAGCAGCGTCATGCCGGCGTCCACGTTGAGAGCGGTTTTGATGGTCGGTAGCGCCAAGCCCAATTCCACGAGCGTGATGGCCACAGCCGGACGCATTCCCACGACCACCGTCTCGGCGTCCAGCAACCGCGACATCGAGGCAATATTGCCGATCATGCGGCCGATAAAGGAATCGACGACCTCTACAGAGGAGATGTCCAGGAGCACTCCCTGCGCCCGTTCCGAGACAATGCGTTCCGTCAGTTCATCCTGGAGCATCATCGCGACACGGTCATGCATATCCACTTGAATGGTCACCAGCAGATAGGGGCCCATCTTGAGTATTGGAATGCGTTCCATCCCTCGCTCCGTTCCCTTTTTATATTTTGTTGGCGGCCGCAAGTCCCTCAGTTTGCCTGGGGTGCCTTCACCACCGACGCGCCAAGCCGTTGCAGCGCGACCTGAAAGGCATCGGCTAAGGTGGCCTTCGTAATGATGTCGTTTAGGTTGACGCCCAGATGGACAATCGTTTGAGCGATTTGCGGACGGATGCCGCTGATGATGCAGTCGGCCCCCATCAGTCGCGTCGCCGCCACTGTTTTCATCAGATGCTGCGCCACCAGGGTGTCGACCGTCGGCACACCGGTGATATCGATGATCGCAAGTCTGGCGCCTGTCTCGACCACCCGTTGCAGGAGATTCTCCATGACCACCTGTGTTCGTTCACTGTCGAGCGTGCCGATAAGGGGCAGAGCCAAGACCTCGTCCCATAACTGGACGACAGGCGTGGACAGTTCCATCAACTCCTGCTGCTGCCGGCGGATCACCGCCTCCCGGTTCTCCTGATAGATTTCGGTCGTGTACAGGCCCAGCTTGTCCAGGAGCATCGTGAGATCCCACAACATTTCAGCCAGCCGCTTCTCGTCGCTGCCGGCCCGTTGCTGAGCCAAATCGAACAACGGTTGCTTGAGCGAGAACACGAACGTCGCCGTTTCCGAAGGAGTGAATCCTTGGAGCGCGCGGCCGCGCGAAATTTCTGCGAGGTGGTCCTTGACCGGCTTCCAACTGGTCGCCGCGCTGTCCGCACTGTCGGCAAACGCATCGGCAAACAATTCCAAAAAGCGCCGTGACTCCTCACGCAAACCCGATTCCTTCAACAAATCGCGCCTGAGCGTCAGCGCGGCAAGCTGATATGAAGTCCACTTTTTCAAAATCTCTTCCTGCCGGAGACGAATCTCGTCGGCCATCTGCGTGTTATGCCCCATGGACAAACCTCCCCTTTTTAATAATGATTCGCCGCACGATCACGGCGCACGTCGTCCCCGACAGTCACCGGGCAATCGCCTCCTTCGACGTGCACCATCAACACTTCTCTCATTCTCCTATGCAATTCGTTCACTGCAGCCTCTTTGGTGAGCAGGAAGACAGCGCCCGCCTTCAGCATGGCCTGAACGTTGTTGCCAGTCGCATTCACAGACAACCCGATCACCAGGATTTCCGGATAGGTTTTCGTGATCCGCGCGGTGGCGTCGATGCCGTTCATCCCCGGCATATTGATGTCCATGACGACCAGCGAAGGACGAAGCTGTTCGACGAGCGCCAACGCATCTTCACCGTTCGAGGCCTCCCCCACAATTTCTACGTCATCGTAGGACTCAAGCACCGTGCGCAAACCTTCTCGCATCATCGCGTGGTCATCGACCAACAGCAGGCGAACCTTCGCATGTTTTTCATGAAGAGAACGCTGCGGCAAGGGCGGGGCGAGACCCGCCGCCGGCTTCTCCGCCTCCGTCGCCGCCAGGCGAAGGTCCGCATGTTTCGGTCCCTCATCGGCGGCTGTTTCGATGCCGACCGGCAACGACAGGGTTGCCTCTGTTCCCTGTCCCAGCGCGGAACGTATGTCGAAGGTGCCTCCCAGCGCCTTCATGCGTTCGCGGATACTGAAGAGTCCGAACTTGGCGGTCTGAGCATGGGCCGGCAATTCCGCCAGTGCGGCGACATCGAAACCCATGCCGAGGTCGCTGACCTTGATACGCAGATGGCCGTCGGCCCGCTCCAACACGACGTGGGCCCTATTCGACTGCGCATGCTTCGAGGCATTGATCAAGAGCTCGCGGACCGATTGGAACAAGAGGACCGCTTGATCCTCAGGCAGAGCGATCTCAGTGTTCGGCACCTCGACCGTCACCGCCAGATCATGCCGCGTCATTTGATGGCCAAGCCACGTCAGGCCCGAGGCCAGGCCGTGCTCGTGCAGGACGGGCGGGCTCAATTCGGCGACGAGGGTTCGCGTATAGAGCAGCGCCTCGGCCAGTACATCATCGGTTTGCTTCATCATGTCGAGAGCGCGGGGACCCGTTTTCGGCAGACGCATACCCTGGCCCAACTTCAGTTTGCCCAATACCAGCATCTGCTGCAGATGGTCATGAAGCTCGGCCGCCAGCCGCTTGCGTTCCCGCTGTTCGGCCAGATTCAGCTCTGTTGCGAGCGCCCGCAGCCTCGTCTGCGATTGCACCAGTTCCTTGGTACGGTCGGTGACGAGCTGCTCTAATTCGGAGGCGAATTCCCGGAGACGCTCGTCGCTGCGGCGGAGCGCTTCCCGAGCGAGCACTTGTATCGAGACATCCCGAAAATAGCAGACCACTCCGAAGCGGCCGTCGGGAAGCACGATCCTGTTCACCCGCCATTCGTACGATTCGATGACACCGCGGTCCAGCCGTCGCTCGATTCGCTCGGGTGCAATATACGGCTCGCCGGTATCAAGCGTGTGCCGGAAAATCATGACCAATTCATTCGCGTACGGTTTTTCCCAGAGAATGTGCACGATCTCGTCGAAGTCTCGGCCGATCAGATTTGGAATGTCGCCGAACATGGGCAATGCAAGAGGATTCACCTGCGTCACTCGAAAATCCGCGTCGACCAGACAGACGCCCAGCGGCGCTTGGTTCAGCAGAGTTTCAAACTGTTGACTCCGATGACGCAAGGCACGTTCGGCGTCACGCCGTACACCGGAGATCTCCAGATGGGCGGCCACACGCGCCAAAAGCTCTTTCGCGCTGAAGGGCTTGATGAGATAGTCGTCCGCCCCTCGCTCCAATCCCTCGATGCGGGACTCTTCTCCCGCTCTTGCCGACAGCAGAATGATCGGCATCGTCTTCGTTTCCGGCCGGTTGCGCAGCTCCTGAACCAACGCGAACCCGTCAAGCCGCGGCATCATCACGTCCGCCAGCACCAAATCCGGCGGATCCTCCAGCACGTGTTTGAGCGCAGCCTCGCCATCTCCGGCGCTGACGACCTCATATCGCCGGCCCAACAACCGGCAGATGTATCCACGCATGTCGGCATTGTCGTCGGCGACGAGGACCGTCGGACGCTGCCGAGACGCATCCACGTTCGTTCCATCCTCCCCGGCATTCGCCGCCGCCGCTTCCGGATCGGCCGACTCGGGAGGAAGCCATCGCAATGCCTCCTCGACGAACACATCCGCGAGGGTCGCTGTCGAGACGAGATGACGGGGGATGCGAACATGATCCTGCGGCAGATGAGCAGAACCCAAGGGCAGACGTACCGTGAACGTGGATCCCTGATCGATCCTGCTTGCGACCTCGATGGTGCCGCCATGAAGCTGGATCAGTTGTTTGACCAAGGCAAGGCCGATACCGGTGCCTTCGATGCTCCGCCCTTTCGCTCCAGGGATGCGATGAAACCGCTCGAAAATGCGTTCCGACTGGTCCTCGGGGATGCCGGTTCCGGTGTCCTGGACGCGCAACAGCACAGTGGGCGAGGGGTGCGACTCCTCGCGCATCGTGACCGAAATACCTCCCTCGAACGTAAACTTGAAGGCGTTGCTCAAAAGATTGAGCACGATTTTTTCCCACATGTCACGATCGACATATACGGGCTGTGTGAACGAAGGACAATCGACGTTCAGGGTCAAGCCGGCCTGTTCGATCGCGGATCGAAACACGCCGGCCAGTTCGGCGGTCATTTTCGCAAGATCGGTCGGCTCGAAGCCGGCCTCGATACGCCCTCCCTCGATTCTTGCAAAATCGAGCAGCGAGTTGACCAGCTTGAGCAACCGCCGGCTGTTGCGGTACGCAAGTTCGAGTCGTGCCTTGTGCGCGGGGTCTTTCTCGGACACCGCATCTTTTAGCGCTTCTTCAAGTGGATCGAGCATAAGGGTGAGCGGCGTGCGGAACTCGTGACTGACGTTTGCAAAGAACATCGTCTTGGCGCGATCCAACTCGGCGAGCGCTTCGGCCCGTTTACGTTCTTCCTCATAGGCGCGAGCATTTGCAATCATGGTCGCGACATGGGTGCCGACCAACTCGAAAAAGCGCCGATAGGCGTCATCGAAGACCCGACGGGGACTGATGCCGAGCACCAGAACTCCCGCCGCTTCCTGTTGGCCTGCTTTTCGGAGCGGTAGCACCGCCGCGGATGTCGCCGGTTCCGGCCATGGCCGACCAGGCAGAGGGGAGAACCGCTGGTCCAGATTCTCTACGACTTCCATTCCCCCGAAGTTCATCGCCAGACTCAGCGGCCACAGTTGATCGTCGGCGCCCAAATCGATGCTGGAAGGCGCTGCAGAATGCCCCGGCAGGCCGCATTGGGATACGAGTGTGGCGTGACGGTTCTCCTGGTCCAGCAAATACACGAGGGCAAATGGAATATCGGGCGTATGCTCCAATACCCTGGCCGTGATCTCAGCCGCTTCAGGCGCCGTCTTCGCATCCGCACTCAACTCCTTGAGAATCGCGAGGCGTCTTTCATGGAGCACCCGCTGCGTTGTTTCGGTCACCGCGCAGAAAATACCCGCGACAGCGCCCTGCTCGTCCCGCCCGGCACCAAACGAGAAGGTGAAGTATGTTTCCTCGGGATACCCGGACCGTTGCATGATCAACAGCTGATCTTCGGCCCACGACGGGACGCCGGTTGATTGGACTTCTTTGAGCACGGGCTCCAGGACGTCCCAAATGTCGGCCCACGCGACTTCGAAGGGTTTCCCCAACGCCCAGGGATGTTTGCTTCCCCAGATCGGCAAATAGGCGTCGTTATAGAGCGAGATGAAGTGCGGCCCCCAATACAGGACGATGGGGAAGCGAGAATTGAGGCAGATACTGACGGCGGACCGCAAACTTTGAGGCCAGTCGGACGTCGGCCCTAACGGCGTGGTGGAGAAGTCGAACGACCGCATGAGCGCGCCCATTTCACCGCCGCCGCTCAAAAAGTCGTAGCTGGGTTGGTCCTGATGCGGCATGGCTATCGGACTTCGGCGACGCCTTTGCCGTTCGTTACCTGGCCGTCGAGGACCTCACGGATGGTCCGGTAGAGCTCGTCGACCGCGGCTTCTTTTGTGAGGAGGACGGCGCCCCCGGCGTTGAGAATGGCCCGCCGCGCTTCCTCGCCAGCCTGAAC
>DASUXH010000159.1:0-7680 GCA_036378015.1 Nitrospira sp.
GATGATCAGCTTACGCTTGCCGCCTACCTTCATCCCCTGCACACCTTCATCCCATCCTTTGATCACACGCCCTGCGCCTAAGGGAAATGAAAATGGCTGGCCGCGATCGACAGAGCTGTCGAACTTCTTGCCGTTTTCCAACCAGCCGGTGTAATGCACCGTGACGGTCTGGCCGGCTTGAGCGGTCGCTCCTGTCCCGACTTTGAGATCAATGTACTGCAGGCCGGACGCCGTTGTAACCTCTGTGCCCTCAGATCCTGGTTGTTCAAATGGCATGAAGACTCCTTACCGGTATGGCCTTTGACGATTGGAGCGGCGGCGTCTGACCCTCTTAACTGTCTTCCGGTCGTGAGAAAAGGGCGACGCTTGCCGTATAGCCGTGAAGAAAATTTTTCCCGCCTACCGGACCGATCTCGCCTTGTGCAAAGAAGCCCGCGACCGGAATCGGTCCGACGCGTTCCTGCACCACCCGGCTGTCGTGATGAGTATGGCCGAAGAGGCCTTCGCCCCGCCCACAGCAGCTGAATAGCAGCGCACCCAACGGCGGATTCCTGTGCTTCGATCGGTCCGCGGCAAGCAGGACCTGGAGGTCATCGCTGGCGGATTTGGCGTCACGCAGCTGAAACTGAACCGTTTGGCCCTCCTGTACGAGATCCCCGATGGCAATTGCGCCGGCTTTCTGATCTGCGCCAACGAGGTTGCGGACCAAGAAATCTCCGCGTTCAAACCGGCTGCGGTGCTCGTCGATGGCAATACCGATATGCAATGCCCGATGCGCGTCACGCCGACGGGCTCCTTCCAGCGATTCGAACACTTCCTGGAGACGGGTCAGCGCGGGTTTGCCGCCGAGTTCGAACACCATGTTTTCCTCGGCTCGAGTGACCACATAGCGTTCTCCAATCGGACAACAGCCTTGGGAGATCACCGTTCTGATTGCGATGGGTCCTGAAAGCTGCACTCCGACGACTCCCCCCTCGTAGGTTTCGCCGTTCTTCAACAGGCGATTGTCTCCCGGGCCGCGGCCCCCTCCCGCCAATCCGCCAACCGCTTGAGCGTTGGGATAGCGTTCAGCCATGACGGAGAGCACATCATCGACGGGGGTGGTGAAAGGGTCGGCCAGAAGAATGAACGTTGTTGTTTCTGCGCCTGGCTCCGGCCATCCGGACATCTGGATTTGATCGTGGATCTGCGAAAATGACAGCCGCAGCGGAGTCAGACGGACATTCGGTAGGCAGCCCACCCAAAGCGCCAATGCCGCCGCTGTTTCCAATTCCTCGGCGTCGGCGATCACGCCTTCTCCCGAGCACCCGAGGCAGACCTCCGTGGCCAATTCCTCCCGGAGCATCCGCGCAATGAGGTCGGCTTTGTGGGAATGATGGGGGGAGAAAAACACAAACGCCAAGTGAATCGCCGCTTGGCCGATTTGCATCCTTACGGCATCGGCAAGATCGCGAACCGCTGCTTCTGTGTCCGTCTTTTTGGATAGCACCGACGCGAACCGGAGTCCGGTCGCGGTGTGGTCTTGAGTCTCTTGTGTCACCATGGCGTCGATAATTCTATACGCCGGGGTTCATCCGCTCGGCCCGATCTTTCGCAAGCTTCTTGTAGTAGCGCCACATGTAGGAGTAATAGTCATCCAATTGCGCGAGCAAATAGTGCAGCTCCGTGGGATCTTCCGTCTCCAGCGCCCGCACCATTCTCGTTTTCAAGAACTCGCCGAAGGCATCGGTTTTTTCAACGGCTGTCAACAGTCGAAGACCGCCGCCGATCTGGTATTCGTTCATACCGTCCTCCCAGAGACGCGGCGTGAGAATAGCGAGCGGACCGTTCAAAATGCAAGCACGTTGCTCATGGGTTTAACGGCCGGCGCGACGTGAGAAGGTCGCGCAGCCGTGCGAGCGAAATGGCCTCCACCCGATGACCATCGCGTCCGACCGCCGTTGTGGCCATGGTCAACGCATTCAGAATCGCTTCCTCGGTCGCCTCGACGGTCGCCGCGATGAGAGGATTCATGTGAGTGTCGGCAAGGTGGGTCAGTGGATAGGTGGGTCGTTCCGGATAGTGGGGGATCACGTTTGCCGTGGAGAAGGCGAGTATGAAGTCGCCGCTGCCGTGGCGGGCCGTTGAACCGGTCCTGGCCAGTCCCAAGGCGGCTCGCTTAGCGAGTCTGCTGAGCTGCCTCGCATCGAGCGGAGCATCGGTGGCGACGATGATGATGATCGAGCCTTCGCTCTGGCCCGGCTGCACGGTCGTCGCGGCGGCAGGCGAGGCGTCGTACAACCGGCCGACCGGTACGCCTGCGATGATCAGCTCCGGTCTCCGGCCATGATTGGCGTTGACGAGCACACCGACGGTATACCCGCCCTCCTGATCAGAAAGCTTTCGCGACGCGCTGCCGATCCCTCCCTTAAAACCATATGACACCATGCCCGTTCCTGCTCCAACCGTACCCTCTTCCACGGGGCCGCTTGTCGCACCGTCGAGTGCCGCGTTGACGTGGGCTTCCGAGACGTGTCGTCCTTGAATATCGTTGAGCCGGCTGTCATCGCATTCGGCGACGACCGGCGTGAGCGTGTCGTCGGTAATGCCGATCTCCGGGTATTGACGGATCATCCAGGTCATCACTCCATTGGCGACTCGGGGAACATTCAATGTGTTCGTCAGCGCGATCGGATATTCCAGAAACCCAGACTCGCTCACCCATGCCAGCCCCGTCATCTCGCCCGTACCATTCAAGACGAACGATCCGGCCGGCACCTTTTTGTGCCACACATCATCCCGCGGAATCACGACGGTCACGCCTGTGCGTACCGGCCCATGCCCCGGCTTGAGCGGTCCTTCGCCGGATATGAGCGTGGTATGACCGACTTTGACGCCCTCGACATCTGTGATCGCGTTCAATGGACCACTGGCATAAGTTCCGACAACGATACCAAGGTCACGGGCTCGTGAGCGCTGTTCTGCCGGATCGCTCGCATGTGCCGTGATGCAGGAGACGAGCAGGCAGCACATCGTCACGATAAGAGTGTATCGGAGACAGATCATTTGGCGATCCTACAACAACGGGGTCGACCGCTGTATTTCAGTCCGCGAAGGGCCAAAAGTTAAATCGCGAGGAACTTTTGTGAAAGGCGAACGCGGTTTCCTGTACCACAAATTTAGAATCGCAGGCGACATCGAACACGTCAGTCCCGGCCCCTCCGCCGCTGAGAACCAAGTCGGGGGTGTAATACGGTATGAAAAATCGAAGCCCCCAGCCAAAATTGATCCGAAAATATTTCGTATCGATGAAATGATAGCGAGCGATCAGCCGGTTCTTGAGGTTGAGAATCTCATCAGGCGAACCGAGTTCTTTTGCGACCTCAGAGAGCTGGGTTTCTCCGTTCTGAATAAATGCAACTTGGTCCTTGGTGATCGGTTGGTTTAACGTGAAACGTTGCCATATCACCGGCCCACAGCCTGAGAGAGCCGCAATTGCAAAGCAAACTGCAAACGAACCGATGACGCGTCGCATTGGCACTTCACCCTGGTGTGATAAACCTATTCACCGAATGGCCAGAATTGCATGTCCGGAGCAGGTTTCTTCTTGCCGACAACGATGTCCTGTACAATTCCGTTCCCGTCGAAAAATACAAAAACATCTTCGCTGATCACGTTCGTTCGCGAAAAGAAGAGCAGTAAACCTGATTTCATATCAAAACGATAATATTGAAAGATCTCATGGTCATTGACTTCGACGATTCTTTCCGGAGCTCCCAGCAATGTCGCAACCTCCGCTCGGGTGCTGGTGCCCTTCTTAATCGAGGAAAGATCCATAGAGTTAACTTCCTCGCCATAGGTGCCCCGCACGAATGCACAGCCCCCTATGAGAAGACAGACTGCGGCGACGAGCACCAGACATCTAACCCGATGCATGAGTCCTCCTTTTTACGTACTTGTCAAACGGTCATGCGGAGCGAGCACAAAGTCCTGTTCGAAGACCTTGTAGCCAGAAGGCGAAAGGCCGAGGCGCTGGTAGACCGCCTGCGCCGTCAGATTCTCCTGTTCGACATACAGCCTCACGCCGCAGACGTTCGGAGCGGCCTTCGCCGAAGCCATGACCTCTTCGAGCATGCGGCGAAAGACGCCTCGCCGCCGCCAGGTAGGAGCGACGTAGACGCTTTGAATCCACCAAAAGACGCCGTTTCGCCAATCGCTCCATTCGTACGTGATCATTAATTGTCCCACGATCATCGTCCGATCGACTTCCCCCGCTTCCGCGACCATGAAAAAGCCGAGAGAAGGCGTGCCGAGCAGCGAATGGGTGCCTTGCCGAAGCCGCGCCTCGTCGAGCTTCCGTTGCTCGGTTTCCCAGGCCATGGCCGCACTGAATGCGGCGATGCAGTCCACGTCCTCACTGCGGGCGGGTCGAATGGTCAATTGGTGAGCGCGATCCATTACACTATGCCGTAGCCTTCGGAGGTCCAAGCCAACCCTCGGTGGGTTTGTAGAACCCGGCGGAGAATTCCATTTTCATCGCGTCTTCAGGGAGCAGATTGAGAGGGCGGACTTGCGGTTGAGGAACGAAGGCCAGAAAGCCAGTGAACGGATGTATCGCGGTTGGAACAAATACCATCAGTAGGGTGATCGCAGGATCGATTTGCACGGCCCTCGGTGCGGGTCCCATGACGAATCCCAGAGCCCAGAGTCCGTCGCGGGGAAAGGGAAATGCGATAACCGTGCTCAGCCCAAAGCGCGTTCGAAACTGAAAAAGGTCGGTCATGCCTTTAATGGTCAGATAGATGCTCCGAACGAGCGGGATCTGCGTGATCCATCGCTCAATCGCCGCAATGATGCGACTTCCAAGCAAGTGCGTGCCAAACGCGCCGGCGGCAAGGACGAGGAGCACGAAAAGCAGGCCTCCGATCAACGGCGTGGCGATGAGGCCGACGTGACCAAGCACGTCGGCAATGGCATGATTGACCGCCGATAGGAGGGCTGACAGGATCAGAAACGTCGCCCAAGTCGGTACGAGCACCAACAAACCCGTCAAAAAGTAGCGTGAGACCGTTTTCATCTTCTTTGGACGGAAATGCATTAACCAGCCGTAGTCTAACAGAAATATCCATCGAGTGGAGGTTTGAACGTGGTCTTGATCTGCGAACAACGGTGTTCTATCCTGTCGCCACCTTTTCAAAGTGTCGACGCGGGGGTTTCATGGCGGAGCAGCCGAGCGGAAAACGTCCGGTGAAAGTGGATAAGGACCTCCTCGCCATCCTCTGTTGTCCCGAGACGAAGCTCGACGTCACCTTGGCGGATGATGCACTGATCAGTAAGATGAACGATGCGGTCAGCCGCGGTGCCTTGAAGAACAAGGCGCAAAAGCCGGTGACTGAGCTTCTCGACGGTGGATTGATCAGAGCCGACCGAAAAATTCTCTACCCGATTCGTGAAGACATTCCCGTGATGCTGATCGAAGAGGGAATCCCTCTCGACCAGATTCTCTAGCCTGGGTCCCTGCGACCTGCTTACCTAACACCTTGCGGACTTTCTACGGATGCAGCATGCTGCCGCGTTCTTGCTCGGTTTTGGAGCCGGTAGAGGTTCCGCATTGCTGGCAGAGGTATTCGTAGAGGTTGCCTGTCGGAAGCACGAGTAGTAACCGCTCCCGTGTGGGCGTAGCTACCCGACAGCGCGGACAATAGAGCAGTGAGGCCTTGAGCGCTTGAAATTGTTCTTCCTGTTCCGGACCTCGTGCCGGTCTGACCATTGACCCTGGAGGCCATCCTGGACGGCCGGGTTTTCGCGGCGGTAGCGGCATAGCGCTGTGAGCCTACCACGAATGATGGGAGGATGGCTCCTGTTCCCTTCTCTTGGAGAATCGGTAAAGCCGCCAAACGCCCCTCATCCCCTGCACGACCGCATAGACGGCTACTCCGCTCAGGAGGCCATAAAACCCGGCTGTGCTCCATGGCCAGAGGTCGGGAGCATGCAGCATTACGCCGAGGGCTACATGGCCTCCGACGCCCAAACACAGAGCAAAAATGATCCACTCGCGCATCACGTGAAGCAACTCAGCGCGGATCCGGACGCGAAGCAATGAGCGCTGCCAAAGGAGGGAGAACTAGGCGGCAGAGGTTTTGGCCGATTCAATTTCCGTCGCGGTGATCAAGCTGGATAAGTAATCCGCCACAAAGTTCAATGCCTCTTCACGACCGTCAGCACGACGGCCTTTTTCACGACGCTGAACCGATAGCTCGTGATCAAGATCCGATTTGACCTCTGTGAGGACCCGCTGAAGGGATGATGGCGTCAAATTGGTATCCATGTCCTCCAGTTCCTGGCAGCGGTCCAAGACCCAATTGAGGCCTTCGATCCTGCCGGCGTAGTGCTCCTGTTCGGCCGTGTCGATACGTGCCATGGTCGTGGCGAAGGTCTGGGCTTCATACACCAGATTGTAGAAGCTGGTCACAGCGCGCTGCAGAGTCGAATTCATAGAACTCCTTTATATTCAGAACGATAGACGAGTGTCCAATTATACATGAGAATTGGGGTGCCACAAGCAGAAATTTCGGGCGTCTCACGTAAAAAGGAGTGAGTGGAACTCATTCATAAACCCATAATAAAGCGGTGCAAAATCCTTCAAGCTGTCGGGACTGGTTTCCTTCAGACGCTTGAAGAAAAAGACCTGTGTTCGGGGATCGAGTTGCTCCAGCAGATGACTCAGTTGGGCCATGGTATAGCTGCCGGAAGGTACGCTGAGAATATAGTGAACGAGGCGCTCGACGAATTGCTGCGCCACGTATTCACTCGTCAAGTACCCTTCGGGAAGCTTTCCCACGGCCAGGAACTCGTCGAACGGTATCGCCTGCGCCGCAAATGGAATTGACTGGTCTTGACCGGAGGTCACGCTGCCCGCACCTCATGGAAGGCCCAGAAACATTAGAACAACTCTACTGGACCCCCCATAGCCCGTCAAGCGCGCAGAAGCAGCATAGGCCCTGAGGCAAAAGACCGGTGAAAACAGAAGGGGCAGGGTCCCTTGGGGAACCCTGCCCCTCCGTGAAGCGATCCTAGCTGTAGATTACAGCCAGTTCACGCGCTCGGCCGGCCGAACATAGATCGGCTCTTCGACCTGAATACGCGCCACTTCCTTGCCCGACTTGTTGAAGCCCAGCACGGTATCGTTATACATCTCGAAACGCTTCCCGTGAATCTGGGTTTCGAACACTTTCGGACCTGGAATGACATCGTACCGGAAGACGATCTGCTGGCTGGCTCTCCAGAGCTGGAGGACCGCCAACAGTTCGCGGCTGGGCACGAGGTACTTCTCGATCGCGTTGTCGACGCCCGGGCCAAACATTTGCCGAGCATAGCCGCGGGGGCTGTGCCGGGGCGGAATGTAGAAGCCGTTGGGCTCGGTGCCCCACTGCGGATAGAGCGGCAGAGCCACCTGTTCCACGCGAATGGCGTAGTACAGTGGATGCCAGCGGTCTTCCGCCCACAGGCCGTCTTCGCCGATGCGCACCAGGCTCTGCATGCGGATCTTGCCCACGCAGGCTGCCATACAGCGCGTTTCCATCGGTTCGCCGCCCGTTAAGGGGTCCTTGCCTTCGATGCGCGGATAGCACGCGATGCACTTCTCGGACACGCGTGTGGTCCCGCGATACATCGGCTTCTTGAACGGGCACTGCTCCACGC
>DASUXH010000160.1:0-4627 GCA_036378015.1 Nitrospira sp.
AAGAGACTGTGTTACGATCCGGCCCATGCGCGGAGGACGTGCACTTCTCAGCCTCGGTGGGACGTTGGTATTCAACCTTCTTGCACCGCTTCCCGCCGCCAATGCCCAAATGCCGTCGGAATTCCCTGCCACCACCGAGCAAACCTGCAGCTTCGGCATGGCCAAGGGTGAACCTTCCCATACGTGCCAGGTTCCCATACCGGTCGGCTGCCTTGTGGCCAATGCGCCCGGCACCAACAAACCCTGGACGACCATCTCTAAGGGAGGGAAGACCTTCTGCCGCTTCGACGAAAAGCAGACAGATTGGAAAACCAAAATCACGGGGACTTGCGGACGCTGCAGCACGGCGCAGTGCTCAGCCCAGTTCATTGTCCGTTTCGACTGCAATCCCCACTGAAGCACATCTATCCGTTATGTCTCTCGCCGACGCCATCAAACGTGAAGCGCTCTCGTTGGGGTTCGCCGCCGCCGGCATCGCCGCAGTCAGCCCGCATGCATCCAACGAGCATCTGCTCCACAGACTGCAGACATGGTTGCGCCGAGGGTTTCACGGCACCATGTCGTGGATGGCTCGCGATCCTGCACGGCGCGCAGACCCTCGCATCGTGCTTCCGGGCTGCCGGTCGATCATCGCGGTCGCAATGAATTACGATAGCGGGCATCGCGCCACTGAAGGCCGGGGCTATGGCCGCGTCGCCCGGTATGCTTGGGGGAAGGACTATCACCGAATTCTCGGGGATCGGCTCGCGATGCTTGAAGCGAAACTGCGCGAATGGGCGCCCGGTGCAACCACTCGGTCCTATGTCGACAGCGGTCCGGTAATGGAAAAGGCCTGGGCCCAACAGGCAGGTCTTGGCTGGATTGGAAAGCATTCCAATCTGGTCTCTGCCGAGCATGGCAGCTGGCTGGTTCTCGGAGAGATTTTGACGACGCTCGAGCTGACAGCGGATACGCCGGGAACTGATCTCTGCGGCAGTTGTTCGCTCTGCATACAAGCCTGCCCGACCGGCGCCATCGCCGAGCCCTACGTCGTCGATGCGACTCGATGCATATCCTATCTGACGATAGAGTTTCGAGGGGAACGCGAAGAAATCGCCGGAGACCTCGCCGCAGGTATGGGAAACCACATTTTCGGATGCGACGATTGCTTGGACGTCTGCCCATTCAATCTTCGGGCGGAACCGACGACGGATTCAGCATTTCAACCCTCGCCGGCGTCGCTGGCTCCTCGACTGGAAGACTTTGCCAACCTCGATGAAGCGGCATTCGTCGACCGGTTCCGGCAGAGTCCGATCCGAAGGGCAAGACTTTCTGGGTTGCGACGGAACATTGCGATCGCCCTAGAGAATGAGTAGCTATAATACCCTAAATTAAATATCTTAGTCCACTTCCTCACGACCCCCTCTTCCATCGGTCCGGAAATAGGAGTAGGCTACTTTTGAGTCTTCGGCGGTTCGCGACGGAGCCTGACAAAGGAGCGCTCCTATGCACGCCACGATCGTTGCATTCATCTCGGCTGATCCCTCGTCACGAACGGCTCTCGAACAGGCACTCTCCGGACAGTCCGTTTCCGTCCTCACGGCAACCACCACGGACGCCGGCCGTCGTCTCCTCGCAGAGCAGCATAATTTCAGCTTGATCGTTTGCGACGACAGCGGGGGACGGATCGCGCGGAAACCCTTGCTCGCAGAGGCTGGACAGGCCCACATTGCGGTCCCTATCGTCGTCCTCGGCGAATCCGACACGGCCGGCGCAGCACTCCAGGCCATCAGGGACGGCGCTGTCGATTACTTGCCTAAGCCAGTGACGGCCACCGCCATCAAGGCCTCGATCGCAGCCTCACACGTCATGCGGCAGCCGGCCGGCCCGAAACAGGAAGCGCTTCACGCATTCGACCACATCATCAGCGTGTCGCCGCAGATGCAATTGGTGAAGCGGCTCGCTGGCGAGGTTGCCGTCACCGATGCGACGGTGCTGATCACCGGTGAAAGCGGCACTGGCAAGGAATTGTTCGCTCGCGCCATCCACGCCGCCAGTCCACGATCGAAAGGGCCCTTCCTGGCGCTGAACTGTGCCGGCATTCCCGAACCGCTGCTTGAATCGGAACTGTTCGGCTATCAGCGGGGTGCCTTCACGGACGCAAAGCAGAGCAAGCCCGGCAAATTCCAGTTGGCCGCCGGCGGAACGCTGTTCCTCGATGAAATCGGCGAGATGAGCCTACCCGCGCAGGCCAAGCTGCTCCGCGTGCTCGAAGATCACATCGTCGATCCCCTCGGCAATACGCACAGCGTCAAAGTGAACATCCGAGTCATCGCGGCCACGAATGAGGACTTGCCGGCGCAGATCAAAGCCGGACGGTTCCGCCTGGACCTGTTTTATCGCTTGAACGTGTATCAACTCAGGCTTCCGCCGCTTTGCGAACGGCCGGACGACATTGCACCCATCCTGAGATCCTTCCTCGACCATGCGCGAGAACACCGTGGATGCCGCATCAAAAGCATCGCTCCGGAGGCCCTGGCACTCCTCGAACGGCATGATTGGCCGGGCAATATAAGGGAACTTCACAATGTGGCGGAAGGATTAACGATCACCTGCAAGAGCGAGATCATCAAACCGGATCACTTGCCGTCGTTGTTTCGCACGCCAAGAGCATCGGCAGCGACTGTTCCGTCTTCGGAGAAGACTTCCCTCCTGGCGTTCGGGCTCTCGTTTCAGGAAATGGAGAAGAAAATACTCGAAGAGGCCCTCCGCAAGGCGGCCGGTAATGTGTCCGAAGCGAGTCGCCTGCTCAAGATCACGCGCAATACGCTCCGCTATCGCATGGCCAAATACCACATCTCTTGACGCAACATTGCACCGTACGGATCGTAAAGATTTCTACCGCATGGTGACGATCGTCACGCCGTCGCCGCCTTCCCTTTGATCGCCGGGGCGGGCATGCCCGACGTAGGGGGAATCTTTCAAATATGTCCTTAGCGCCGCCTTCAGTTTTCCCGTTCCATGGCCGTGAACAATGCGGAGGGACGGTGCGGCTTCGAGGGTAGCCCGATCAAGCGCGGCCGTCACCTTCTCCAGCGCTTCATCCACCGCCTGACCCCGCACATCGACGATGCGATGTTCCTCGGCATGATAGGCTCGACCGGTTGCCGCCAATTGGGACCTCGATATCGGCGCGGCAGGCGGCGCTGCTCCTGATCCTCGCCCTATGCCAGTGAGATTGGTCACGGTGGCCAGCAGTTCACCTTCGCCGACTTTTACACGGACGCGCTTCTTTCCTCGAGGCGGCTCCAATAATGTTCCCGTCATGCCCAGACCACCGATCTCGACCTGATCGCCGGTCTCCAGTTGGTCCACCGGCACAGGCGCAACCGCCGGCCCGAGGTCGGCCCGCGATCGAGTCTCCAGCTCCATCAGGCGTTCCCTGGCCTCTTTGGCCTTGATCAATTTCTGCTCGCGCTTGACCTCGTCGACGGTCGCTTGGACTTCGGCGCGGGCGCGGCTGAACTGTTCCTGTAACCGTTTTTTTATTCCCTTGCGTTCTTCCCTCTCGGTCGCTTCCAGCTTGGTAAGCTGTGCTCGGGCTTGGGCTGCCGCGGTTTCTGCTTCTGCCCTCGCTTCGACCGCGCGTGCCAGATCGATGGTGAGCTGGCCTTGCTTCGCATGCAAATCGCCGAGCATCTGTTCAAACGTTCGATCCTCCGATTTCAGTTTTTGCCGCGCCTCGTCGAGGAGGGCTTGCTCCATCCCAAGACGCCCCGCGATCTCGATGGCCGATGATCCACCGGGCATCCCCATGAACAACCGGTAGGTCGGGGACAGCGTCGCCAGGTCGAACTCCACACTGGCATTGGCGAATCCCGGAGTCGTCTGCGCCAGGACTTTCAGCGATCGGTAGTGTGTTGTCACAATCACCTTCATCCCCAGTGCCGCGAGACGGCATAGCAACACTTCGGCCAGCGCAGCCCCTTCGACCGGATCCGTCGAGGTGACCGGCTCATCCAACAAGACCAATGCCTGGCGCCCTGCAGATGTCCGTTTCAGCAACTCGATCATCTGGGTCATATGGGCCGAGAAGCTTGACAGATCCCGTGCGAGATCCTGCGCATCGCCGATGTCCGCGAACAGCTCCGGAAACACCGCCATCTCCGACTCAGGCTCGCAGGGAAGGTGCATGCCGGCCTTCACCATCAAAGCAAAGAGTCCGACGATTTTCAGCGTGACGGTCTTGCCGCCTGTATTCGGTCCGGAGATCACCAGAACCTGGACCCGATCGTCGAACATCAGATCGTTCGCGACGACGTGCGGCTTGGATAGGGCCAACAACGGATGCCTTGCCTGCATCAACCGTATGCGGCCTTCGTCGTTCAAGTGCACCGGATGGGCCCGGAGCTGCCGACCAATAGCGGCTCTCGCTGCTACCACGTCCAACTCCGCAAGGATCTCAAGACCGGCAAGAATGAGATCGGCGTTTTCAGCGATACGGCCGGACAGCTCGCGCAAAATCCGCATCACCTCCCGGTCGATTTCACGATCGGCGACCTTGATCGCATTATTCAGATCGACCAGCTCACGAGGCTCGAGAAACACCGTGGCGCCGCTGGCAGAAACATCGTGGACAATACCGGGG
>DASUXH010000161.1:0-3188 GCA_036378015.1 Nitrospira sp.
AGCACTTCGTCAGGATCCGCAATCTTGGAGTGCTTGCCGATCCATTGCGCGAGTTCCTCGTCCGTCGCGCCCGTCGCCACCACGTCCTTGAACTGATCGGGTGTGATGCCTGTAAACGCAAACCACTGACTTGCTAATGAACAAGGCCAATAGTTGTACTCCCCGTTCATGTCTAATAGGAACGCCCCGCACTTATCGGCACAGCGAGCCGCAATCACGTATCCTCCCATCTTCTCTCTTGGACTGCGGGGGTAACCTTTTCGAAGATCCTTTGCCAGCCGCCTCACCTTCTCCAAATCAGTCTTCATGCTCGCCTCCTCGTCTGAGCGGACCGCTTTTTCCGCAGAGCTTGCGCCTTTCGGGTTTACATTTTCAATCAGTCTGCTCCCATGAACCAAAGATCCCGGGCGACCACCCGGTTCCATTCCAAGTGGCCGCCTCTGCATATCTCACCGTTCCACGGTCCGATCAGTCTCCCAAATCAAGATCTCTGCACCATTGCTCTCCGCTGTTAGGGACCGAGCGCCCGCTCCAGTGAGTCTCGCTTCATCGCCACCATTCAGCACCCCGGCGTGTTCGAGTTGCGCCGATCCCTTTGCTACGAACACATGGACATATGGCGCATCCGGTACCGTGACAGTCTCGCCGGCACCGAGTCTCCCGCCCCAGAGCACGGCGCCATTCTGTCTAATCGAGATGGCAGCATCATGTCCGCGCCCTGAGGCAATCGGAGCTAACCCGCCCTTGTTCAGCTGGCCGTTGATATCCAACTGTTCATATCCGGGCGAAATCCGTTCCGTATCCGGCGGCACCCACATCTGGATAAAGTGTACCGCCTTGTCGCTTTTCGGATTCATCTCGGAGTGCCAGATGCCGGTTCCCGCACTCATGCGCTGCGCGAGACCGGGGTAAATGATCCCATAATTGCCTTCGGAGTCCTTGTGTTCCAGTTCGCCGTCCAAGACCCACGTCACGATCTCCATGTCCTGGTGAGGATGCGTCCGAAATCCGCTATTCGGTTTGACGACATCATCATTGTGAACGAGCAGTAACCCATGATGGGTATTCTTCGGATCATAATGATTCGCAAAGCTGAAGCTGTGTCGGGACTGGAGCCATCCCGCATACGTCTGAAACCGATCTTCCTTTCGACGAATCTCAATAGTGTCTTTCTGTTGAAGTGTCATGATGGCTCTCCTTTCTCTTGTACCCGACCTGAGTGAAATTGGTCTTTGTTTTACTTCCCGCTTTCTGTATAAGGCGGGAACCAACGAGAACAAGAGCGCACCGTGTGGTACCCTAGGCACCAATTGGAAACTTGATGGTAGAACGGAATCCCATCGGAAAGCACCTCGCCTGTCCTGCCGAGCTCACGGCAGACCTGATCGGCGGTCGGTGGAAGATTGTGCTGCTATGGTATCTCTTTCAAGGGGTGCAACGTTTCTCCGACCTCCAACGGGCTGTTCCGGGGGTTACGCAGAAAGTACTCACGCATCAACTGCGAGACATGGAGAAAAGCGGCCTTCTCAAACGGACGGTATATCCCGAGGTGCCGCCAAAGGTGGAATACGAAATTACGCCACTAGGCTTGACGCTGAAACCCGTCGTCGACGCGATGCATCACTGGGGGACGGAACACGCCGAAAAACGATAAACCCGCCGCCGACCGCCCCCGCCGGCAATCGGATCCGATTCCCTTCCCCGCTTAGCAAACGATAGATACGCCTCTGCCATTGCGTTACACTGGCGGACCTAAGCGTATAAATGTGCTGGGGCCGTCACATCGGAGATTATCACCATGTCTGCTAGTCCCGTCAGTCACACAGCACTTCCACCTCATGCGCAACTGGTGCAAATGGCCACGGCGCATTGGATGTCTCATATCCTCTACGTTGCCGCTAAGCTGGGCCTCGCCGACCACCTGGCTAGCGGACCGAAGCCCATTGACGAATTGGCAACGGCCACGAAGACCCATGCGCCTTCCCTCGGCCGCTTCATGCGGACACTCGCACACCTCGGACTCGTTACGGAACATGGAAGCCAATTCACCTTGACGCCGCTCGGTGAGGCGCTCAAGACCGGCGCCCCAGGCGGAGCTCGCTCGGCAACTCTCACCCTGGCGAGTCCGTGGATCACGGGCGGATGGGAACGCTTGATGGAATCGGTCCAGACCGGAAGACCCGGGTTGGAACAAGCCCTGGGCATGCCTATTTTCGACTGGCTGGCTCAGCACCCCGAAGAGGCCTCGCTCTTCAGCGAGACGATGGTCAGTTTCCATGGCGCTGAGCCAGCGGCGGTAGCCGCTGCTTACGATTTTGCCAACATGACGACGATCGTCGATGTCGGAGGAGCGACCGGCAATCTGTTAGCAGCCATCTTAGACAAGTATCAGCGATCACGGGGCATTTTGTACGACCTTCCACATGTCGTGCGCGATGCCCCAAAATTAATTCAGGGCCACGGTCTTGCTGATCGCGTCACCGTCGTGCCCGGCAGTTTCTTTGAGCGAGTGCCTGAAGGAGGAGATGCGTACCTCCTCTCGCACATCATTCACGATTGGAGCGAAGAGCAGTGCCTCACGATCCTGGGCCATTGTCGGCGCGTCATGACGCCGACCGCCCGTGTGCTGATTATCGAGATGGTGTTACCAGCCGGCAACGTCCCGCACCCAGGAAAGATGCTCGACATGATGATGCTCGTCGGACCCGGCGGCCAAGAGCGAACTGAACCTGAATATGGCACCCTCCTGAATAAAGCAGGACTTCGGCTTACCAGAGTTGTACCGACGGATTCTCCGGTGAGTGTCGTAGAGGCAATGATCAAATAGAACAATCGCCGACGCGATGCTCGCAATCTCCTCACAGTCGCCGCCGACAGCGGATTCTTTGATCTAATTTCTGCCTACTGCTTCCTCCCTCAACTGCAATGTCGATTTTGATCATTACGGACGACTATAAGGAAAGAACAGCGTTTCATGGCGATCATCCTTTGAATGAGCGAAGGGAGAAATTGATCATGAGAAAAGTGATTGTCGGAGCGATGGTCTCAATGGACGGCGTGATGCAAGCCCCCGGCGGACCGGAAGAAGACCCCACCGGTGGCTTCAAGTTCGGCGGCTGGACCGCTACGCTGGGAGACGACCCGATTTTCGGCGAGGAACTCGAGAAGTTGTTCGGCGAGCCGTTCGA
>DASUXH010000162.1:0-3797 GCA_036378015.1 Nitrospira sp.
CTTTCCACTTTTTAGCGGGTGGCCTCGAATGCTCGTTCGCCCGCAGCGGGGTCCCTACACCGGGCGGGGTGCGAGGACGAACGATCATCGAGGACAGGACCCCGCGCCTTCCCTTCCGAGCTTGCTCGTTCACTTTTTGAAAGGGGGATACCTTTGCATCCCGCGACCATGGCCGGAGGGGCGAGGATCCGCTACGTCAAGCCGGGATGGAAAGCTGGAACTGACCGAGAAGCACGGTTGGAACAACCGTGACTGAGTGAATTCCAGAAGGGCGCACAGAAGCTTTATGTACTGTGCGCAAGTTCCGCCCGGCGAAACGTTCGCGGATCGCCCCGGGAGGTCACGGGAGCGAGATGTAAAGGTATCCCCCAATCCCACCCCTAGGGAATTCCCTGTTAGGCAAATCTCCCAAACGTCCTTACACTCAAATAAAACAGGAGGAACGTATGAACACCTACGCGATCAAAGGTCTATTAGTGTGCGGGTTGGTGCTGATGCTGGCCGGCTGTACCCATTACTATCGTGTGACGGATCCCGGCACCGGCAAGACCTATTACACGACGGACATCGACAAAGAGACAGGCGGAGGGGTCAAGATCAAGGACGAAAGGACGAGAAGTACCGTCACATTGCAGTCTTCGGAAGTCAGAGAGATTTCAGAAGACGAATACAAATCAGAAGTGAGGGGAACGGGCCCGATCGTGATCCCCCCGCCCGTGGTGACTCAGCCGCCCATGGCGACACAACCACCGGCCCACACTGAACCATTGCGATAACAGGCGAGGGCCGCGAGCTGTTGGTCCCTTTGCTCGCCGAAGGCGACGGTAGGGACCAATCAGCCCTGCCCCCCGAAAAGCGAACACGTGGAGATTTCTATGGCCACCTGGACCACACCCACCTATACGGAAATCAACATGAGTGCCGAAATCGGAGGGTACCAGGACGACTTCGACGAACGAATCCCGAAACCTGACGACGCAATCCGGACGAACGACGCTCCTCAATCCCTCCCGAAAGAGGCATGACCCAGCGTGCGCATTCATGTCTTGGGTTCGGCAGCGGGCGGTGGATTTCCGCAATGGAACTGCGGCTGTCCGAATTGCGCCGGGGTGCGCGCCGGCGCCATCGCGGCCGCTCCGCGCAAACAGGCGTCCATCGCACTCTCTGGTAGCGACGGTAGCTGGTTCCTGATCCATGCGACGCCGGACATCAGCGCACAACTGGCAAGGTTCCCTCCGTTGCATCCTCGATCCCTGCGCGACACTCCCATCTCCGGCGTCATCCTGACCAATGGCGATTTGGACCAGTGCCTCGGTCTCCTGTCACTTCGAGAATCCCAGCCGTTGCATATTTATGCGACTGAGCCGGTACGCCACGCCGTCACGCAAGACAACCGCTTCTACCATGCTCTGGACCGGACGCCGGGACAGGTGACCTGGCATGAATTGAAACTATACGGAAGCCACACGTTGCAGACGGCAGACCAGCGATCGAGCCAACTGGTCGTGACCCCTGTTCCCGTTCCCGGAAAAGTGCCGCTCTACTTGGAAGGGCAGGTCGAGCCGCAGAGCGGAGACAATATCGCGCTGCTGGTCAGCGAGATGAGCGGGGGGCCTTGCCTCGGCTATGCCCCCTGCGTCGGCGAGAGCAATTCCGAGGTCGAACAAATCATCGAGGCCGCCGATTGCCTCTTTTTTGACGGCACGTTCTGGTCGGACGACGAACTCGTTGCGCTTGGCATCGGAAGAAAGACCGCCCATGACATGGCGCATTGGCCGTTGGCCGGTCGAAACGGCAGCCTGCCTATGCTCGCCAAGCATTCTTCACGCCGGATCGTCATTCACATCAACAATACGAATCCTATTTTGCGAGACGACTCGCCTGAACGGCGCCAACTCGAACAAGCAGGCGTTGAGGTCGCGTACGACGGGATGGAGGTAGTCCTATGACCGCCTTTGAAGAGCGCTTATGGCGCCTGGGCATGCAGCGCTATCACCATGAGCATCCGTTCCATGTGCTGATGCATGAGGGGCAGCTGACGCAAACTCAGCTGCAGCAATGGGTATTGAACCGCTACTACTATCAAACCCGCATTCCGATCAAAGATGCGCTGATCCTCTCGAAGTCGGAAGATCCTGTGTTCCGGCGTATGTGGGTACGCAGGCTCCATGATCAGGACGGTGATGAACAGACCGTCGGCGGGCTGGCTCTTTGGTGGCGGCTCGCGCACGCTGTGGGAATACCGGAAAGCACATTGCAGAATATGCCATCCCTTGTGCTACCCGGCGTGCGGTTTGCCTGTGATGCGTATGTTGCGCTGGTGAGAGAGGCGCCGTTGCTTGAAGCGGTGGCCGCCTCGCTCACCGAATTGTTTGCGCCGGCGCTCATGTCGGCCCGTATCGCCGCATGGGTACGGCATTATCCGTGGGTAGATCCCGACGGTCTGGACTATTTCCGTGCTCGTGTCTCACAGGCGTCTCACGACAGCCAGGAAGCCCTGGCCTTTGTGCTCAGCCGCGCAGTCACCGCTGAAGACCAAGACCGCTGCGTCGCGGCATTGCTGCGGAAAACGGAAATCCTCTGGCATATTCTCGACTGTCTGTATGCCGCCTATGTGTGCCCACAGTGCGAGGGCAGGATTCCCAATGAACGAAGCGAGCTGTCCAACGTTGCAGCCTAAAACCCGTCTGCGTTACGACCGGCAGAGGGACGCGTTTGTTCTGCTCTGGCCGGAGCGGGGCCTGTTGTTGAATCGATCTGCGGGCGAAATCCTGCAGCGCTGTCGCGGGCAGGAATCGGTTTCAAGCATCGTGACGGCTCTTTCAAACCAATATCCGCAGGCGCGGCGTCAGATGATCGAAAACGACGTACACCGCTTGCTCGGCGATCTTTCCCGCCGCGGCCTTCTGACATTGGAATAGCTGCTCATGGGGGAACGGCCTTACACGCTGACCGCCGAGCTGACCTATCGCTGTCCGCTTCAGTGCGCCTATTGCTCGAACCCGACCTCATACGAAGGCCGGTCCGCGTTGGACACGGACCAGTGGCGCCGTCTGCTCACCGAAGCGGAGGCCATCGGCGTGATGCAGGTGAACTTGACCGGTGGCGAACCGCTGTTGCGAAGCGATCTGGAACAACTCATCGCCCACGCTCATCATCTCGGCCTCTATACGAATCTCATTACCAGCGGCGTGCCGCTCAGTCGCCGACGGCTCGCTCGGCTTCGCGCGAGCGGACTGGACGCGGTGCAATTGTCGTTGCAGTCGACGCAAAGGGCGCTCGGCGATCGCATCGCCGGCCGGGCCGTCCACGATCAAAAGCTGGCCGTCGCACGCTGGACCCGGGCGCTTCGCATCCCTTTGACGCTGAATATTGTCTTGCACCGCGACAATATCGAAGAGATCGAAGACATCATCGCATTGGCCGAAGAGCTATACGCCGAGAGGCTTGAACTCGCGAACACGCAATATCTCGGTTGGGCCCTCATCAACCGCCAAGCCCTGCTGCCAGCCCAAGCGCAGCTCGAGCGGGCAAGGCGCATCGCCCATGCGGCCCGAGAGCGACTTCGAGGGCGCATGGAAATCCTATTCGTGACGCCCGATTACTATGCAGGCGTTCCGCGTGCCTGTATGGACGGGTGGGGCCGGCGCCATCTCGTCGTGAGTCCGGACGGATTGGTCCTCCCCTGTCATCTGGCCCACACGCTGCCTGGTCTCACGTTCGAGCGCGCCGGAACGAGACCGCTGCTCGACATCTGGGAACGGTCCGACGGCTTCACGCGGTTTCGAGGGGAGGCG
>DASUXH010000163.1:0-2585 GCA_036378015.1 Nitrospira sp.
GGCGATCTCATCCGACACGCCGGCCACTTGGGCGACGTAGCCGACGTCGCGGTCCTCGTGCCGGAGCATAAGCGCCATGCGGGAAAACCCCAAATTGGATCTGAGCAACTGCAGCACAGTATCCATCAGTTCATTGAGATCCAACGTGCTCGTAATCGCGGCGCTGGTCTGATGGACCGCGGTCAATTGGGTGATCTGTTTTCGGATCGTTTCGAGGTTGGAGGTAATGGCCTCGCTGCGTTCACTCAGCGCTTGGGTCATGGTGTTGAAGGTTCGGGTCAGCTGGCCGACTTCATCTGCTGTTGTCGCAGGAATGGGCTCAGGCGATTTACCCTCGGCGAGTTGGCGGGCAACCGAGGCGAGTTTCCGCAACGGCGTGGTCACGCGCAAGGTGAGAAAATGCGCCCCCAGAATGCCGGCGCCGATCAGGACGGTCGTGAGAATGAGGACGTTGCGGATCATCTCGAAGAGCGCGCGTTTGACGCCTGCATCGGTCATGCCGATCTGCACCACGCCCTGCACCAGGGACGGCGCGGCGCTCTTTTTCGATTGGACCCGTTCTTCCAGTTCGAGCGACAGCGGCGAGAGCGACGGATCGGTAGCCGATTTGCGGAGAACGGGCATCGCAAAATCGTACAAACTTTCGGTGAGCGACGACAGAATCCAGATCGTATTGGAAGTGCCCCTGTCGGGAAGGAGGATTTTGTCCCTCGAAAGCGCGACAGGTGTGATCAGTGGCACTGACGTCGGCTGCCGGTACAGTTCTTCGGCGATCGCTTCCTCGGGATAATACCGGCGCTCCTGTGTAAACGTGATGCTTCCGGAGGATTCGCGCACAAGCTTGTTCTGCTGTGCCAGAATGATATGGTCGGCGCCGCGGATCACCACATACACCACATCATCGACGGCCATCAAACTTTCCACGAATTCGCGCAACGTCGCCCGGTCTTCCGCAATCAGGCCTCCATAGCGGAATTGGCCATTGTTCACGACGCTTGTCAGGAGAATCGTGCCCAACTGATTGAGGTTTTCGGTCATCGAGACGCGTCGCACCTGGATGAAATACCAACTGAGCGTCGAGCAGGTGAGGATGAGGATGAGGCTGAAGAACACGACGAACTTGGTGCGCAGGCTCGCGATTTTCCGCGTGCCAGCCGCCGGTGTATCGACTCGTTGGGAGTGAAGCATCATGGGATCAATAGGTTTCGTCGATCAAATGGTTGACGTCTTTCGGAAACTCGATGCCCAAAAACCGCGCCGTTTTCAGATTCACCGTAATCTTCAGCCGCTCAATAGGGAGGGGCTTGACCGGCAGTTTCCGGTCGCCGTCTAGGATACGCTTTGCTAACAGTCCTGTCTCGCGTCCTACCTCCCCATAAGATACGGATAGACTTAACAACGCGCCAAGCCTCGTGAATTCCGGTGAGAACCCAATGACGGGGACCCGCTTTGCCAGGGAGGTTTCGAGAATGAATCCGATGGATTCATTGGTCAGAACGGTCGAATCGGGGACTAGCAGGAGAGCGTCCGTTGAACCCAATAGTGAACGCAGTTGTTGAGGGACGTCTTTCTCACTCTCGACTGGAAAAGCTTGCATCTGGAACGATTGAGCAGCAGCCTGGGCGATGGTGTCTTTGAGTTTCGCCGGGTTGCCGGAGTTCGACAACATGCCCAAACGGCGCAAATCAGGCAGAAACGTGCGCAAAATTTTGAACTGGCGGTCCGCCGGTATTTCCAGCAGCGTCCCGGTCATATTCGAGGCGGTCAGATTGTGCTTCGACGGGTCCAATATCATCATATAGACAATGGGAATGTCGACGATCTCCAATTTGGCAGCCAGGGCCGCTTTCAAGCCCACAGCCACCACAAGCGAGGCTTCAGAGGCCCGAATCTTTTTAGCGAGCTTCCGCCCCTGATCGAGGTCGCCCTGCACGTCGTATTCGGAGTAAATGACCCCTGCGGGCGCGGTCGATTTGAAGCCGGTGATCGCCTGATCATACGCGCTGATGCTGGAAGACTTCAGGATGGCGATTTCGGTTGCCAGGCATCCCGTCTCGGCCGAGATGTTGTACGCCATTATGCAGGTGGCCGTGAGCAAGATCCTGCCGCCGACCCGCGAAAAGCCGTTCATGAGAGGGGCTATGGGTGTCAAAACATTCATAGGCGGCAGCCGACCTCTTTCTGTTGCGTCGACGAGTACATGGCCGGTCCTCTAACCTGCGTTCCGAATCCTGGCGGGGATCGCCCGGACGGTTCCAAGCACATGCACCGCGTTGCCGGAATGATCCCGGACGATATGTCCGGTCCAGATGCAGGACAACAACATGCCGTCAGACCGCTTCACACGATGCTGGAAGGTGATGTCCCCATGGGACGGTTCGAAAATTTCACGGGCGGCCTGTGCCATGTTCTCGCGATCATCCGGATGGACGAGCGCGAGCAACCCCCGGTGCGTCTTATGTCCGGGAACCGTCGGCATGCCGAGAAACTCATCCACTTGAGGCGACCAGAACATGCAATCGGTTTCGACGTCCCAGCTCCACACGCCGATCTCCGTGGAACTGAGCGCCAGTCGCAATTGTTGT
>DASUXH010000164.1:0-2396 GCA_036378015.1 Nitrospira sp.
TGCCAGCGGTTCCAGTTCACGACAACGATGCCGATGCTCATGCCGGCTACCTCTCAGGCCGTTGCCAGGGCATTCATGCGCCAGCGCTCGTTCGTGAAGTCAGCATCGTGTTCGAAGCAGGTCCGAAAGGCATGGCCCGGATGTTAGGCGTTGGGCCGCACCTTCCGCATGTGCGTGACGAGGTGGATCTTGTTCTCGTGCCGAGCCTGCTTCAGGATTCGGAAATAGCCGTTGAAACCGTACATTGCGGCGAGGCGGACGGTGTCGTCGAAGTACATTGGAAAAGTCTCGGCGGTGATGATGTTCACGTGCGTGGGATCCCGCCAGGCAGGACCCGCGGGAAAGGCAGGCGTGAACGACATGAAGATGCCGCCCGGTTTGAGGACCCGGTACACCTCGTTCATCAACTCAACGAAGCAGAAGCGCCGTGTTGGCATGTAGATCACACGAGGCACGTGCTCGATGAAATCGAAGGCCGTCACATAGTCGAACGTCTCATCGGCGAACGGTATCGGCTCGATGGCCAGGTCCGCCGACTTGATATTGCCGGAGATGTGTTCCCTGATGTCGATCCCGTACACCTGGTCACATTTGAAAGGGTTCTTCGGGGTCTCTCCACAGCCGAGATCCAGGGTCTTCGTGTCCATTCAACCAAGCACCGTCATCGTTCGCGAAAGCGGCTCCGCCATGGCGGCCGATGCAGCCAATTCCTAGAAAAAAGTGACGCAGACGTTGGTCGGAAACCGGCTCCTGGAAATCGGCTTCGCCATCGTCGCCAACAAGAGTCGCCCTGCGACTCCCAGCGTCGGCTTTTGGGCCGAAAGCTGCCATTGGAGTGGGTCCGGAGGGCCCGGAAGGAGGTCGGATTCGACGCCAATCTCACGCGGAAGCCTGTTGGCCCGGATACGGGCCGCGGATAGGCTCGGATGCCTTCGGGTAGTCTTGGGGCTTGGCTGTTGACGAGAGCGAGATCCGCCCGCAATGGGAATGATATCTGCCGCTTTCTTCGAAAAGGCGTCCCCGCCCTTCGTAATCATGGGGTCGCGTGTTCGAGTGACGAAAGCGGCACCACCCCTTTGACACATGGGAACGGACCGCAGACGCTAGTCGCATGCCCAAAGCTGTCTTCGCCGGCTGTGCCCGGTCCTGCGCTGCATTTGTGGACGGCGTGCTCGCGAACGTGGAGGCGCTCGGATCGACCTGCGACGCCTTCGAAGTCATCATTGCGTTCGCCTTGACGGCTCGAACTCTCCGACTTGCACCATAAGAAGATTTAGAATTGCCGCTTTGAGCTACAGGCACAGACCTGTTTGGAGCTTTGAATGAAGATTAATATTCTTGATGCCGGTATCAAGGAAAGACTTGGTCACCACTACGATTATTGTTTGAGACTGGCGCGTCATTACTCTAACAATGGCATGGACGTGCATGTTTTCGGTGGCGCCGGCATGGACGACGAGACGCGGGCGGAATTTGCCAAGATCGGCAAGATAAGCGCGCTCCTGCGTGCCAGGCCATATCAGAATCCGCGACGTTTCGACTTCTACGGCGGACAAATTCTCAAGCACCGAAAGCAGGCACAAATTGCGGCCGAGGACTTGGGAGCAGTTGATGATGCTGATTTTTGGCTGTGGCCCTCGATGGAAGCGCACGAGGTTGATGCCTGCGCTCACCGCAATGTGCGGGGCAAGATTATCGGTTGCGTCCACTCGGACCCTGGCGTGGAGACACAATCTGTTGACGCACAGCTATGGAGGACATCCCTCGTAACCGCGCGGGAAGCGAAGTTGCACCTTACGCTCAGTGCTTATGAAAACGAATTGCGGCATCGATTCGCGCTGATCCAGCCTGCCTCTCGATTTGCTGTCATTCCGCAGCCCGTCGAGGGCCCGCCGCGGCAAAAACCGAAGGCGAAGATGGACCGCATAGGCTTCATCGGCCATCAACGGACGACCAAGGAATCGCCGTTGAGGAATGTACTGCTCAAACGGCTGGTACAGGACGGCTTTGCAATCACCTATCAAAACAGTGCCCCCGACGTGAAATCTCCAGACTTCGAAGGTGTTGACGTCCTTGGCTATGTCGATGATCTGGCGGTGCCGATTGCTGATTGCGATCTGGTAGTTCTCCCCTACGATGTTCAATTCTATGCTGCGCGTGGGTCGGGGATCCTCGCTCAGTGCATGGCTCTTGGCGTCCCGGCCATCGCCCCGGTGGGAACTCTGCCGGGTCGAACGATCGAGCGGCACGGCATCGGCCCATTGTCGATTGGGAATGGAGACGCCGCCATTTACCAGGCGATCAAGATTGCCGCTCGGCATTACGCGACTTTTTCCGCCAATGCGCACCGCACCGCACAACAATTCTGCAAACACAACGGTATTGCAAAATGTGCC
>DASUXH010000165.1:0-8054 GCA_036378015.1 Nitrospira sp.
AGCAGAATGTTGAAAGCGGTCATCCAGACATTCTGCAGAGAGAGCTGGCGGGTGGTGCAAGCCAGCCCGAAGCCCTGTTGAACTCACCTCTGAGCCGAATCCGTGAAACGCGAGTAATGGATTCCGGCTTGCCCACGTGACGGGCCAATGAAGGGTGGGGAATGGCCCAAGCGGTCGTTCAACACCGAACCAGGGTGGTACCACGAAGCGCGTCAAGCCTTCGTCCCTGACCGAAAGGGGATGGAGGCTTTTGTGTTTTTAGATCGCTGAAAACGCCTTCCAGCTGCGTTCTCAGTCGAGAGCCTCCCTGCGGCGTATCCCTGGGAAACGCCTGTCCGACAGGCGATGGGCGGGCGGGTGAAAACGACTATACGCCTCAGTCGCCTCCCTCCTTGCGGCCTTGCTGGGAAGACGTTTTGAGCGATCTCTCAGACCAGAAGGGGTGACACGATGACGCGCATGATCAGAATCTTCGATACGACGTTGCGCGATGGGGAACAATCCCCCGGCGCCAGCATGAACGTAGAGGAAAAGGTGATGGTGGCCAAGCAGCTGGCGCGGCTCGGCGTCGACATCATCGAGGCCGGCTTTGCCTATAGCTCGCCTGGAGACTTCGATGCCGTCCGGCGGATCGCACAGGAAGTCGAAGGCCCGACGATCTGCAGTCTCGCCCGGGCGCGTCCTGAAGACATCGATCGTGCCTGGGAGGCGTTGAAGGGGGCGCCCAAGGTACGCATCCACACCTTTCTTTCCACGTCGGACATCCATTTGAAGCATCAGTTCCGAATGACTCGCGATGAAGCCAAGAAGCGCGCCGTCGAGATGGTGCAACGAGCCAGGGGGTATGTCGATGATGTGGAATTTTCGCCCATGGATGCCAGCCGGTCGGACCCAGCCTATCTCTATGAAGTCATCGAGGCGGTGATCAGCGCCGGAGCAGGCACCGTCAATATTCCGGATACCGTCGGCTACGCGATACCGCAGGAGTTCGGCAAGCTCATCCGGGGGATTCGCGAACAAGTTCCGAACAGCGGCAAGGCGGTCATCTCCGTCCACTGTCACAACGACCTTGGATTGGCTGTGGCGAACAGCCTCGCAGCCGTCGTCGAGGGAGCAGGCCAAGTCGAGTGCACGATCAATGGGATCGGTGAACGGGCGGGCAACACCTCGTTGGAAGAAATCGCAATGGGATTGAGGACCCGGAAAGACCTGTATCAGGCCGACACGAAGATCCACACGGAAGAGATCTCCAAGACCAGCCGGTTGGTCAGCAAGATCACCGGCATGGTGGTGCAGCCGAACAAGGCCATCGTGGGAGCCAATGCGTTTGCCCATACATCCGGCATTCATCAGGATGGACTGCTGAAGGACAAAACGACCTATGAAATCATGCGGCCGGAGTCAATCGGCTTGGTGGAAAGCAAGATGGTGATGGGCAAACTTTCAGGGCGTCATGCGTTCCGCCAGCGACTCGAGGAGTTGGGCTATAAGCTGAGCGACGAGGAGATCAATCACGCCTTTGAACGTTTTAAGAAACTCGCTGATCACAAAAAGGAGATCTATGAGGAGGATCTCGAGGTGATCGTCTCGGAGGAACTGGCCAAGATGGCCGATCGCATCACGCTGAAGTCCTTCAACGTCATGAGCGGAACGGACCAAGTGCCGACGGCCACCGTCGAGTTGGAGGTCGATGGCAAGGCGATCAGCCAGACATGCATCGGCGACGGACCGGTCGACGCGGTCTATCGAACAATTGCCGCAATCACGCAAACGAAGAGCAAGCTATTGATGTATGTGGTCAAAGCGATTACCGGGGGGACCGATGCGCAGGGCGAAGTCTCCGTTCGCGTGCAGGAGGACGGACGGACCGTTTCAGGTCATGGCGCCGATACCGACATCATTACGGCTTCCGCGCGCGCCTATCTAAGCGCCCTCAATAAGCTGGCCTACCTGGCGGCGAAACAGGCGCAGGGCGAGCAGAAGGTGAACTTGATCTGAGGAACTTCCTCACGGTAGAGTTCCCTCTTCTTCGTTTAACGCTGTCCTGTGGTGGAAGGGAATGCCTCGGTGTTCAAGGTCAACGTGTCTGATCGTCCCGAATTCCTTGCCGGCGACCACACGCGGCTTCGAGAAGTCCTTCATCCAGCCAAGCATTCGCTGAAACTGGGATACAGTCTCGCGCATGGGATCTTGGGACCTGGCCAGAGCTCGAAGCGGCATGTGCTGGATTCCTCGGAGGTCTATTATTTTCTTGCCGGGCAGGGACGGTTCACGATCGATGACGAGGTCATGAGCGTAGAACCCGGCACCACGTTGTATGTACCGCCAGGCGGCACGCAGTCACTAGAAAACACCGGAGCCGGGGACATCGAGTTTCTCTGTCTGGTGGAGCCGGCCTGGAAGGCGGAAGACGAACGCATTCTGGAATGACTGCTAGAAATGGACGGCAGTTCGTGTGAGAGGGGGAGTAACGTGAAGGCCAAAATCGCAGTCTTGGCGGGGGACGGCGTAGGCCGTGAAATTGTGCCCGAGGCGGTCAAGGTTTTGAAAGCCGTCGCTGAAAAATACGGCCATGCGTTCGAGTTCGCGTCAGGCGACATCGGTGGACAAGCCATTGATAAGGTCGGCGTGCCTTTACCTCAAGACACCTTGAGCTTGGCCAGGCAAGGCGACGCGGTGCTTTTGGGCGCTGTCGGCGGGCCCAAGTGGGAAGGGCTGGAATATAGTTTGAGACCCGAGCGGGCGCTGTTGGGCATCCGCGAAGCTCTTGGACTGTACGCAAATCTGAGACCTGCCAAGCTGTATCCAAATTTGACCGATGCTTCGACATTGAAGAAGGAAGTCGTGGAGGGCATCGACATCCTGGTTGTTCGCGAATTGACCGGCGGGATCTACTTTGGCAAGCCCAAAGGCATTGAGAAACTCCCCAACGGAAGCGAGCGCGGCATCAATACAGAAGTGTACACGACCGAGGAAATTCGGCGGATTGCCGTCGTCGCCTTTGAGGCCGCCCGCAAGCGTCGGAAGAAGGTTGTCTCAATCGACAAGGCCAACGTGCTGGAGTCTTCGGAGTTATGGCGACGCATCGTCACCGGCGTGCACAAAGACTATCCCGACGTGGAGCTCGCCCATATGTATGTCGACAATGCGGCGATGCAACTGGTGCGGAATCCCCGCCAGTTCGACGTCATGCTGTGTAACAATATGTTCGGCGATATTTTGAGTGACGAAGCCGCAATGCTGACCGGATCAATCGGGATGCTGCCCTCGGCCAGCCTCGGCGCACAAGTGGGCCTCTTCGAGCCGATTCATGGAAGCGCACCCGACATTGCCGGAAAGAACATCGCCAATCCTATCGCGACGATCGCGTCGGCAGCCATGATGCTTTCCTTCGCGTTCAAGCTCGACAAGGAAGCCGAGCTGGTCGAACAGGCGATCGTCAAGACGTTGGATCTCGGCTATCGCACCAAAGACATACAGAGTCCGGGAATGCGCATCGTCGGCACCGCGGAGATGGGTGACGCGATCGTGCGAAGCCTTGGATAAGACCGTGAACGTCGAGACTCGCATCGGCACAATCAGGACTGTAGCCGGCAACGGGACCGCCGGTCTGTCAGGAGACAGCGGGCCTGCCATGGCTGCCTCCCTGAATGAACCGAAATCCCTTTCCCTCGACCGAGAAGGCAATCTGCTCATTGCCGATTCAGAAAACCATGTCATCCGCAAAATGGATCGGAGATGCGGCATCATCTCGACGGTCGCTGGGACGTCTCCGGTGCCGGATGCTGAGGGAAAGACGGAAGAGACCGTCGCGTCGGCCGATGATCCTTTCAGCGAGGGACAGGTGACGGCGGACAAGGCTTTCGCGCAGCAGGCAGACCTGAGCGGAACGGTGCGGTATGTGGTAAACGGAACCGGCGCCGCCAAGCGGTTTGCAGGAGACGGAGGGCAGGCGCCGGAAGCGCTCTTGAATTTTCCGACCGCAATCGCCGTCGACCAACAAGGTCATCTGTATATTGCCGATACGATGAATCACCGCGTTCGACGCGTGGATGGGAGAACCGGTGTGATCTCCACGCTGGCAGGCGTAGGCCAGCCCAGATGCAGCGGAGACGGAGGCCCATCGGTCAACGCCGCTCTAAACGAGCCGGCGGCCGTAGCGGTGCATGGAAACCGCTTGTATATTGCGGATCAGAGCAATAATCGTGTCCGGATGATCGATCTGGCGACCGGCATCATCTCTACGGTCGCCGGCACTGGATCGGCCGGATATAATGGAGATCGCCTGCCTGCAGCCGAAGCCTCCCTTGCCGGCCCCAGCGGCCTGGCGGTCGGCTTGGATGGCACCCTCTACGTCGCCGACACGTTCAACGGAAGGATCCGTGCCATAGATTCGACGACCGGCACCATCAGCACGGTCGTCGGCGATGGTGGAGAATACCGCTATCAGGGCCCGGCGGAGGCCTCTTCGCCTAGTCTGTCCCGTCCATCGGGCATCGCTCTTGACGGGGATGGCAATCTTCTGATCACCGACTCTGACAATCATTTAATACGCCGATGGGAGCGAGCGACCGGCCGGATCGACCGTATCGCCGGTATCGGTGAGGCCGGCGGCGATGGCGATGGAGGGCCGGCGCTCGAGGCAGGGTTATCCTATCCCTTTGGCATCGTCGTTGACGCGAACGGTCACGTGTTGGTGGCCGATACGTTCAACCACCGGATCCGCGAAATCGTCTTTTAACAGGGCGAACAGTGGGCGAGAAGATGATGATCGGCACAAAGTCATGCTGAAGAAAAAATCCTCTTATGTGATGGCGATTCTGGGTGCCACGGGCGCCGTAGGAAAAGAGACGCTCGAGATACTTGAAGAGCGCAAATTTCCCATCTCGAAGCTCCGGTTGTTCGCCTCGAAGCGTTCGGCCGGAGAGGTTCTGACCTGCCAAGGCAAGGAGTGGACGGTCGAGGAGCTGACGCCAGAGTCTTCGTTCGCCGGCGTCGACATGGCGCTCATTTCGGCGACGGATGCGATCAGCCGAGAATATGGCGAGCGATTAGGACAATTGGGCGTCATCGTGATCGACGACAGCGGTGTCTTCCGGATGGATGTGAATGTGCCGCTTGTCGTCCCGGAGGTGAACGTTCAGGCGCTCTCCGTCATTTCTCGAGGGATTGTCTCGATCCCGAACTGTACCACCACCCCGCTGGTCATGGCGTTGAAGCCCTTGCAAGACGCCGTCGGCGTCAAACGAGTCGTGGTGACGACCTTTCAATCCGTGTCAGGCACCGGCACGGCCGCCATGGATGAGTTGGTGACGCAGACCAAGGATCTCATGGCATTTCGTGACGCGAAAGCCGCTGTGTATCCTTATCAGATCGCATTCAATCTTCTCCCCCACATTGGCTCCTTCAATGAAGAGGGCGACTGTTCGGAAGAGGTCAAAATCGCCAACGAAACGAGAAAAATTCTCGGATCTCCGACGCTTCGCGTGACGGCGACGACGGTGCGAGTTCCGGTGCTGCGGTGTCATTCCGAGGCCATCAACGTAGAGTTGAATGCACCCTTGAAATTGAATGAGGCGCGAGCGGCGTTGGCCGCGATGCCGGGGGTGATCGTCTACGACGATCCGGCCCGAAAGCTCTACCCCATGCCGCTGGATGCGACCGGAAAAGACGAGGTGTACATCGGGAGAGTCAGGGAAGACCATTCGATCACCAATGGGTTGAACCTCTGGGTGGTATCCGACAACCTCCGGAAGGGCGCTGCACTCAACGCCGTGCAGATCGCCGAGTGCCTCGTCAACGGCTGATGCCCGAATCGGCAGACCTGGCCAAACTGCTCATAGGCCTCGGCCTCCTGATCGTGGTGGTGGGAGGACTGCTGCTGCTGGCAGATCGGAATCCTGGCCTAGGCCACTTCTTCGGCTGGATGGGCAAACTACCCGGTGACATTTCCATAAAGCGCGAGAATTTCAGCGTCTTTTTCCCCCTGACAACCAGCATCGTCCTCAGCATTGTGCTCAGTCTGGTATTCTATCTCCTATCATGGATCTTTCGCAGGTGAGGGCCATTCAAATCGGGATCGCGGCAGCCGTCTGGTTGTGTCTTCCGGTCGGCGCGTCGCACGTGGAAGGGGCGCAATCCATCCGCGTCCTTCTGTCAGCCGATGTGCACAAGCTGGACGTGCAAGCCGATGGAGCCGTGTGGTTGACCGATTCGAGCCGCCATGGCCGCGCGATCCGATCGGGTGCGCATATTACCGCGCATGGGAAGGGATTTGTGGTCAACGGGGTCCGCATGGCCCACGAACGGTTGACGATGCGGGCCGGCGAGCAAGGGCTCACCTTGATGCTGGTCAAGCCAAATGACAAGGGGTTTGGAGTCGCGAACGAGCAGCGCTTCACCGTTCCAGTGAGCGGCTTGGTGCACATCGTGAGAAAGGGCAAGGGCTTTCTCGTCATCAATCAGGCTGATTTGGAAGAATACGTGAAAGGCGTTGTGCCCGGGGAAGTCAATTCCTCATGGCATCCAGAGATGCTCAAGGCCCAAGCGGTGGCGGCGCGCACGTATGCGTTATACCAGCAAATGCTCAGCGCGGCGCGCGATTACGACGTAGTGGCCACCGTACAGGACCAAGTCTATAAGGGGAAGAACGGCGTCGATGCGGCGGTATCGCGTGCCGTCGACGAAACTCGAGGGCTTGTTCTCACCTATGAGCACGCGCCGATCTATGCCGCATTCTCCTCGACCGCGGCGGGACTCACGGAAGATGCCATGAACGTCTGGTCAAAAGACTATCCCTATCTCAAGGGTGTGGAGTGTCCGTTTGACCTGGAATCGCCCTATTACCAGTGGACGGTCTCGTTTCGACTGGAGAAGCTCGAGCAAAGTCTGCGTCAACAAGGGTTTGCCGTGGGGACCATCGCTTCGATGGAGCCGCTGTCGTTCAGCCGCGGCGGCCGAGTCGCCAAGCTGCGGGTCGTGCATTCCGAGGGAGAACTGATCTTGCGAGGCGAAGATCTCCGCAAAGCGGTTGGGTATTCGATCGTGCCCAGCACGCAGTTCACGATCGACTCCGTCGGGCCGGACATCGTGCTTTCCGGCTATGGCGCCGGGCATGCCGTCGGCATGTGCCAGTGGGGCGCGAAGGAACTGGCGGAACTGGGATATCCCTTTTCGACGATCTTGTCCTACTACTATCCAGGAACGGATCTACAAGACATGTCTCTCACGAAGCAGCCGATCCCGCCGACCTCATGAGTTCGCCGCCATGTCCTTTGCGAGGCACCCGTTCCTGCTTTTTCCCGCCTCTACTATAAATGCAACTGTCTGAATTCAACTTTCCCTTCGACGCCTCGCTCGTTGCGACGGAACCGGTGCTCCCGCGAGAACAGGCCAAACTGCTGGTGCTCAGCACGCGGGATCGCTCCATCACCCATCACCGGATCGCCGATATGCCTGAACTTTTGGCGTCAGGCGATCTACTCGTCGTGAACGATACGCGCGTTCGGCCGGCGCGTGTGAAAGGACGAAAACCATCAGGGCGATCAGTGGATATTCTGTTTGTGAAGCGTATGACCGAGCGTGACTGGGAGGTCCTGATGAAAGGAACCTGGCGCGAAGGACAGGTCATCGAAGTCGCTCCCGACGCGCGCTTGACCGTCCTCGGCCGGCAAGGCGGCAGAACGATGGTCCGCATCGAGGGAAGCATGCCTGTGACACAGTGGTTTGATATGCATGGCTGCATGCCCTTGCCTCCATACATCAAGCGGCAGCCGACGCCACGGGATTTCGAATGGTATCAGACCATCTTTGCCAAGGAAGAAGGCGCAATCGCCGCTCCGACGGCGGGCCTCCACTTTACCGCGGCCTTGCTGACCCGATTAGCCGAACGGCGCGTCGAAGTGGCGAAGGTCACGCTGCACGTCGGCGTCGGAACTTTTACACCCGTGACGGTCGATCGCATTGAAGAACACCGGATGGAACCGGAATACGTGGAAGTGGGCGCCGAGACGGTTCACGCGATTGAAGAAGCCAAGCGGCGAAAAGGAAAAGTC
>DASUXH010000166.1:0-5781 GCA_036378015.1 Nitrospira sp.
AAATCACCCGAGGAGATCCGAGAACAGTCGGTCTGCGTTGTTTCGCCGAAGTCTCATAGAGATGTCGTCCAACATCTGCATCTCTTCTCCGAAAAAGTGTGGTGTAGAAAGAAATAGTCGTCGTCGTAGGAATCGGAGTAGGAAGGGTGAATGGCGGGGATAGTCGATAAGCAACTGATTGGTAAGCGGTGTTGCGTTCCACGTGTTGTGGATGAAGTTGGGGATTGACTCGGAGTGAGAGGAAAGGGCACTGTTCATAACTTCTTAACGGGCAGCGGACGCGTATCGAAGCGCGAAATGAAAAGGACGGAAACCCTTCTCTGAGATACGGGATTGAAAGAGAAATTAGTTCATTATCCACAGGTGTGAATAAGCCTGTGTATGGGGAGAATACCCGGTATATGACAGTATCGACGGTTTGGCAGGAAGCTCTAGCCTACATCCAGGGACGGGTGCCTAAACAGGTGTATGACACCTGGTTTATGCCGGTCCGGCTCGAAAGGATTGAGGATCGGACTGCGCAAATAGGCGTTCCCAATAAGTTTTTTGGAGATTGGCTGAGCCAGCACTACGGACCGCTGCTGGTTGAAGCCGTTTCGACTGCGCGAGGGGGAGGAGAGACCGCGGTCTCGTTCGTGGTGTTTAGCCGAACCACCCTGGCACAGGGTGATGCGGCTACGGTGGCGCAAGCCGTCCGGGTGGCCAGCCCAAGACCCAAGCGCGGTATTCAACTGAACCCAAAGTATTCATTCAAGAATTTCGTCGTGGGGGCCGGCAATCAGTTTGCCCATGCCGCCTGCATGGCCGTCGCCGAGCAGCCGGCGAAGGCCTATAACCCGTTGTTCATCTATGGAGGTGTGGGGCTCGGCAAAACCCACCTCTTGAACGCCATTGCCAATCACGTGGCAGAGCGTACCGACTTGCGGATCGCCTACCTGACGACCGAGCAGTTTACGAACGAGGTCATCAATTCCATCCGCTACGACAAGATGATGGATCTTCGAAAGCGCTATCGCCATATCGACATGTTGATGATCGACGACATTCAGTTTCTGGCGGGCAAGGAACGGACTCAGGAGGAATTCTTCCATACGTTCAATGCGCTGTACGAAGCGCATAAGCAAATCGTCCTCTCGAGCGACCGGTTCCCCAAGGACATGCCGGACATTGAAGAGCGGCTACGCTCCCGGTTCGAATGGGGATTGATTGCGGACCTCCAGCCGCCGGACGTGGAAACGCGAATCGCGATCCTTCGCAAGAAATCAGAAGACGAAGGTGTGACCCTGCCCGAGGACGTCATTCAGTTTCTCTCCAACACGATGAAAAGCAACATCCGGGAATTGGAGGGATCGCTGGTGCGTCTGGGTGCGTATGCCTCTTTGACCGGCCAGGCGATCACGCTGGACATGGCCAAAAACGTCCTGCGGGATCTCATCGGCGATAAGAAGAAAATCGTTGCAATGGAGGACATCCAAGAAGCGGTGGCGGCCTGGTTCCACATCAAAATTGCGGATCTCAAATCGCGGCGCCGGAGCAAGACGCTGGTGCATCCCCGACAGATCGCCATGTTCCTCTGCCGCGAACTGACCGACGCATCCTTTCCCGAAATAGGCCGCCTGTTCGGCGGGAAAGACCACACGACGATCATGCACGCCTGCCGGCAGATCATGAAGGCGAAAGAAGGCGACAGCGTTTTGAACCAAACGCTGGACGGGTTGAAGGAAAAGATTCTCCGAAGCTGAGCGACCGATCGAGAGAGGGGCGACTATGAAAGTTCGGATCGGGAGGGATGAGTTGCTGACGGGGCTTGGGCGGGTGCAAGGCGTCGTCGAAAAGCGCAATACGATGCCGATTTTGTCGAACATTTTGATCGAGGCCAAACAGGAAGGTGCGGAAATCGTGGCCACCGACCTCGAGATCGGCATGCGCGGTCTCTACAAGGCGACGGTGCAGAAAGCCGGCGGCATCACCGTGTCGGCGAGGAAGTTGTACGAAATCATCAAAGAATTGCCGAGTGGGGAGATCGACCTCATTTCGAGCGACAATAATTGGACGACGATCCAAGCCGGCAAAAGCCAGTTCAAAGTCGTGGGGCTTCCCAGCAGCGACTATCCGGCGCTCCCCGCCATCGAGCGAGAAGGTCTGACGCCGCTTGCAGGGGCCGGTTTCCTGGAACTGATTCGAAAAACGCTCTTTGCGGCCGGGGACAACGACGCCCGATATATCTTGAACGGTCTCCTCGTCACACTCATCGCCAATGAAAAGAAGACGACGCTCAGACTCGTCGGGACCGACGGCCATCGCCTGGCGGTCGCCGAGCAGGACTTGGGAAAGGCCGGCGCGAAAGGCGCCCCCCAGGAAATCAAGGCGATCATCCCCAAGAAGGCCGCGCATGAAATGCGTCGTCTGTTGGAAGAGGGCGGGGATGGGGAGCCGCTGATTGGATTCACGAAGAACCTCATGATCTTCCGGAAAAGCGGCCTGCTCCTGACGTCCCGCTTGATGGAAGGCAACTATCCGAACTACCAACAGGTCATTCCAAAAGAGAGCAATAGAAAAATCGCCGTGCAGCGGACGGAACTCGAAAGCGCGTTGAGGCGGGTCTCCGTGTTGTCGAAAGACAAGGCCAATGCGGTGAAACTCTCGTTTGCCCCGGGACGCCTCACGCTGTTTTCAAGCAACCCGGACTATGGGGAAGCCACCGAGGAGATCGCAGCGCAATACGAAGGCGAAGCGCTGAACACCGGCTTCAACGCACGCTACCTGCTCGATGTATTCGACGTGATGGATGGAGAAAAAATCTTCTTGCAGATGGACAACGCCCTCAGCCCATGCCTGATCCAAGAGGCGGAAACCCCCGGCTTCAAATGCGTTGTGATGCCCATCAAGATTTGAGAGGGATATTGAACGACCGTGCCGACGAACACCTCGCCCCTTTCCTTGCTGCGGCCAACCTTTGTGAACATCCTGGTACAGTGATCAATATTCGGGATGTAGGAGCCTGAATGGCGACGGACGAGACCACCAAGCCCAAATCCGACAGCTACAGCGCAGATCAGATCAAGGTGCTGGAAGGGCTCGATGCGGTGCGGAAGCGGCCGGCGATGTACATCGGGAGCACCGGCGTCGACGGCCTGCATCACCTCGTGTATGAGGTCGTCGACAACAGCGTGGATGAGCACATGGCGGGCTTCGGCGAAACCATCGAGGTCACCATCCACATCGACGGGAGCGTGACGGTCGTGGACAACGGGCGCGGCATCCCGACCGGCATGCACCCGACGCAAAAAAGGTCCGCCGCGGAGGTCGCACTCACGGTGCTGCATGCGGGCGGGAAGTTCGAGCAGGGAGCGTACACGGTCTCGGGCGGTCTTCATGGCGTCGGCATTTCCGTAGTGAATGCGCTCTCAGAATGGCTGGAGTTGGAAATTTGGCAGGATGGGCAGGTGTTCGAGCAACGATATGAGCGCGGAAAGCCCGGAGCCCCTCTCAACAACACCGGCATTACCAAGCGGCGAGGGACCAAAGTCCGATTCAAAGCGGACGGTCAAATTTTCGAGACGCTGGAATACAGCTTCGATGTCCTGGCCCAACGTTTGCGTGAACTGGCCTTCTTGAACAAGGGCCTCTCGATCACGCTGAAGGACGAGCGGAAAGAGCCGGCAAAGGAACAGGTGTTTCTCTATAAGGGGGGAATCGTCTCCTTCGTCGAGCATCTGAACGAAGCCAAGACCCCGCTGCACAAGCCGATTTACGTGAAGGTCGAGCGTCCGGAGATGGTGCTCGAGGTGGCGCTTCAATATAACGACAGTTACGCCGAAAATCTCTTTTCGTTCGCCAACAACATCAACACGAAAGAAGGCGGCACGCATCTGGTCGGCTTCAAAGCCGCTCTCACGCGCACCATCAACAATTATGCGAATGCCAATGAGTTGCTGAAAAAGGACACGGAATCGCTGACTGGCGACGATGTGCGTGAAGGATTGACCGCTGTCGTCAGCGTCAAGGTGCGCAATCCGCAGTTCGAGGGCCAGACCAAGGCCAAGCTCGGCAACAGTGAAGTGAAGGGCGTGGTCGAAACGGCCGTGAACGAAAAGCTCGGCGCCTACTTTGAAGAGAACCCGCCGGTCGCGCGCAAAATCATCGGTAAGGCGATCGATGCCGCGCGGGCCCGCGAGGCCGCACGGAAGGCCAAAGACCTGATCCGTCGCAAAAGCGCGCTGGACGGCGGCTCATTGCCCGGGAAGCTGGCGGATTGCTCGGAACGGGATCCGGCGCTCAGCGAACTCTACATCGTTGAGGGTGATTCAGCCGGCGGGTCGGCCAAGCAGGGACGCGACAGGAAATTCCAGGCGATCCTACCGTTGAAAGGCAAAATCCTGAACGTGGAGAAGGCGCGCTTCGACAAAATGCTGACCAGCGACGAAATTCGGACGCTGATCATGGCGCTCGGCACGGGCATCGGCCGCAAGCGCGAGGAGGGCGACAAGGCGGACAAGGATACGTTCGACATCGCGAAAGCGCGGTACCACAAAATTATTCTGATGACCGATGCAGACGTGGACGGCAGCCATATCCGCACACTGCTGCTCACATTCTTTTTCCGGCAGATGCCCGAACTGCTCGAGCGCGGCTACATCTACATCGCACAGCCTCCGCTCTTCAAAGTGAAGAAGGCCAAAGTCGAACGCTACCTCAAGGACGAAGGCGCCTTGAACGAATACCTGGCCGATCTCGCTGTCGAGGATGTGCATCTGTACCTGGAAGGGACTCAGGACTTCGTGACGGGACGGCGGCTGTTGCCGATCCTAAAAAAGATGATTTCGTTCGAAACGCTGCTGGCGCGGTTCAACAAAAAACCGCACGAGGCCGCCATGATCAGAGCGTTCGTCGACGAGCCGGGGCTCGACAGGGATCTGCTCAAGAACCAGGCTGCGCTGACCGACGCAGCGGCGAATGTGAGGAAGACCCTTCGAATCGTATATCCAAAGCTGGAGGCGAGCCTGGAGATTCTCCCCGATGAGGAACATCAATCGAACAAGGTCTTGTGCCGTCTGCAGGCCAGCGGCACCACCTTTGGCCTGGATGTTACGCACGAGCTGGTCGGCTCAGCGGATTTTCGCGAGCTGCAAAAATTGGCGCCGTCCGCCATCGGGCTCGGCCGCGCACCGTATAAACTCAAGGCGAAAGGACAGGAACAAGAGCTGCGGTCGACAGCGGATCTCGTGAGAGCGATCCTGGATCTCGGCAAACAGGGCCTCGCCATCCAGCGTTATAAAGGATTGGGCGAGATGAACCCGGGTCAATTGTGGGAAACCACGATGAATCCTGAGGCGCGCACGCTCTTGCGGGTCAAGCTCGAAGACGTGACGGGCGTCGATGAGATCTTCACGATTCTCATGGGTGACGAAGTCGAGCCTCGTAGGAACTTCATCCAGACCCATGCCCTGGAAGTGCGGAGGTTGGACGTGTAGCGGCAGCAAGCACAGAGGAGAAGCGTACTTTGTCCTGTACGCTGAGCCTCTAAGCGAAGCGAGAACGAAGCCGGTGATCATTTTCAGCATCCCTGGAGAACAGAATGCCGCCTGATGAGAGACTAGGCCAGATCGCCATCGAAGACGAGATGCGGTCTTCCTACCTCGATTACGCGATGAGCGTCATCGTCGGCCGCGCCTTGCCGGATGTCCGCGACGGCCTCAAGCCCGTGCATCGCCGCATCCTGTTCGGCATGAACGAGATGGGGTTGGTCCACAATCGCGCCTACCGTAAATCAGCCAAGAT
>DASUXH010000167.1:0-3983 GCA_036378015.1 Nitrospira sp.
TTGGGCGGCTGGTCCTGGCTCGGGCGTTGAGACGGATCGACGGATTTAGGGGGCGCCGCCTCCGGATTGATGGCCATCTTGGGATCGACGACGGGCGGATTGACGACCGAATTAGGGTCCGGGATCGTTTCCGGCTGCTTGACCATCCCAGGATCAGTCGCCGGCGGTGGCGGTTCCGGTTTCGGCTGTTCGGCAGGCGGCTGGCTCGGCGCCGGCGACTCAGGAGCCGGAATGATATCGGCCGCAAAGACCGGTGGCGCGAAGAGGCTGATCAACGTCAGAAGTATGACCAGGTTCATACCTCAACGCTATCGCCACATCCTTCCATCTGCTACTGGGGGATTCCCCTGGCGCTGGAAGCAAGGATCAGCGTATCCGTCGAGATCCGGTCGGGCATGTCTTCAGTCCAGCCAGTCCTTCTCTTTCAGCTTTCGAGGAAGATACTTCTTGGTGAGGAACTGAAAATCCTTGTTGGCTAGCGCATCGAGTTCATACTTGAGACCACTTGTCAGCATGCGCTTGATCTCGGCTTGCCACGCCGGCTTCTGAAACCATTGGTAGTTCGTAAGTTCCTTTGCCCGCGCGATGTCCTTCTCGTTCAGCTTGATGCCGACGTTTCTCGGCAATCCATACCGCTCGGGATCGGCGCTCGACAGCCCGATGAATTTGGCCTTTGGAATCGCCATGCGCTGGCTTTCAAACGCGAGGTTGATCGATCCCTGCTTCACGACAGAATAGATGTAGTAGCCCCATGGGTCGTTATCGACCAGGACATACACCGGCAGTTTGTGTTCTTCGTGCAGCCGCCGGGCCAGGCGCCTGACTCCCCTCGGGGGCTGACCGTTTCCCGTCAGCAGGACGCAGTTGTATCGTCGCCAGAATTTGTCTTCCGACAAGCGGTTCCATTGAGTGCCTTTTTCGACCAAGAGCAGAAAATCGGCGGTGCAGCGGCGGATCTCCAGATATTCCGGCTCCACGATCGAGGGCACCGAATAGCCGCCCTTACCCAGGCGCGCGCAGTCCACTCTATCCCCGTCGTCGCCGAAGACCACCGGACCGACGATGCTCCCGCTGTTTTCCGCGCGCACGTGCAGTTCTTCGCGCAACGCCGCAAGCGACACTTCGAGATCTTCAATCACGGGGTCGGATTCGTCCTGCGTATCAAACGTATTTTCGTGTGAGTCTCTGATCGTGTGTTTGGTGCGATAGTAAATTTCCCGAAGAGAGGTCGTCAGATCCGCGCGCTGCAACTCGGACAAGGCGTCCGCCACCAGCACGGTCTGCATGAATTTCTTGGCCATGCCGACGTTAAAGAACGAGCGGGCCTGTTTCTTGTGGCCCATCTCAATCAGCCCTTTGCGCTCGTTGAACGAGACGTTCGACAGCGCGCGAATCGGAATGGCGAAGGTCGGATCCTTCGACCGCTCTGCGGCGGTCACCACGATGTCGGCGAGCCCGATCAGTTTCTTTTCCACCACGCTAGGTTTTTTCTGTTTGGTCGGCATGTTCGTCTATTTCTTGCGATGGCCTGCGCTCGGTTTGGAACCCGTGCCCTTCCCCGTCGGTTTCGCGGCCGCCTTTTCGAACAGCGCCATCTGATGGCTCTTGCGAGCGGACCCCGCGCCCTTGGGAGGTTGAGACGTCGACTTCAATTTCCGGCCCGACTTCTCCAACGTGGAGGCGGAAGCCGGCATTGCGCCAAGCAGATCGCTCCTTCCCGGCTCCGTCGCTTCCTCAACCTGGGAGGCCGCCGCCACGTCGCCTTCTACGCCCTCTTCGGTGACGATGATGGAATGCGGCAAGCCTTCGGGGCCGCGGCCGCTTTTGCCCAACGCTTCGTCTGTCTTCGTGCCACCAGTGCGGGAGTTCGCGATTTTCTGGAGCTGCATCTTGACCTTCTCTTTGGCGAGCTTTCCACCTTTGAGCCGGTTGCAGGCTTCGACGACCTCTTCGATGTACAATTCAAAAATATTGCGCCGCCGGTATTCGCTGGCTGCGCGTTCCCTCCGCCGCAGGAACAGCCCGAGGCGTCTGCCGCATTCGCGCAGCGCCAGCGTAATTTCCTTTTGGATCTCGTCGTAGTCTGCGATAGCTTCCTTCGATTCGCTGGTGAACGGCACCCAGACCGACGCCATGTGGACAAAGACCACCATCGGTCCCGCAGGCAACGCGCCGCGTGATTGAGGCACGCCGTAATTCTTCCACGTCGTGTTCAGCGCGGCTTTGAACGTCGCGCATGCCGATTGTTGATAGAGGAGAGGCACACGGTTCGCGTATCGGATGACCCTTGCGAGTTCCGAGTCGTCGTCTTCCTCCTCCCCTTCCGCTCGCGGTCCTGCCGGCTGTTCCGACTTGGGCTGATCACCCGGCCGATTGCCGAACGCCAATCCCGCTTCGATGACGAACGGGTTGCCGCGGTAGACGGCCGGCGGCCGGCTGACGGCCGTATAGAACTCCCCCTTGATTTGTTTGTAGAGTCCGGAAAGGATCGCTTTTTCACCGATGGGCGAAAGGCAATTCGTCGGAGGCGCCATGATCTTCGTGTTCTGGATCGTCCGATACAACGTTTCCGCCGCGGCTCCCTTCAGCTCCCGAGACTTGAGGTTGGGAGAGACCTTGGCCTCCTTGCACATATCCGCCGCCAGTTGAGGAGAAACCCGGCAGAAATCGCCCGCGAGGAAGCCCGCCACGGTGTGACTTTTGGTGTCCTGCAACATCTTGAGCAGCATTCCGAATTCGATGCCATAGGGATGCGGTTTGATTTCCCGTGGCGACGGCGGTAGTTCATGATAGGTGCGGGCATATTCCTTGGTCTCGCCTTCCGGCGTATGGTAGACGAGTCGGACGTGGGGATTTGCAATGGTCGTCTGCTCCAGCCATTCGTCGACCGACGCCCGGCCTTTCTGATATTTCCCTTCGACTTCCAGCGAGACCTGTGTGCCTTGCGCCTGTTCCCACTCGATCTGCTTGTTCTCATGCACCAGCGGTTCGTTCTTCTTGGTATCGATCTGCACTTCGAAAAAATGCGCGGCGGCTCTCGGGCCGGTCCGGGAAATGATCTTGACGGGCTTCCCCGTCGTCAACTGGCCATACATGCCGGCCGCGGATATTCCGATGCCCTGTTGGCCCCGGCTCATCCGCATGCGGTGGAACTTCGATCCGTAAAGCAGTTTCGCAAAAATGCGGGGAATATGCTGGCGGATAATCCCTGGACCGTTATCGGTGACCGTGATGCGGAATTTGGTGGCCTGACTGGGAGCGACCGGTTCGCCGTTGGAGACGACTTCCAACCTGACGCTTACATCAGGCAGGATGCCGGCCTCTTCGCAGGCGTCCAGCGCATTGTCGACGGCTTCTTTGACGCAGGTGAGCAGCGCCTTGCGCGGGTTGTCAAAGCCGAGCAGATGCCGGTTCTTCGTGAAGAACTCGGAAACGGAAATTTCACGCTGCCGCGCGCCCATTTCCACCGCCGTGATCTGTTGCTGCGTCGGCGGTTTCTTCTGAATGGCTTGTTCCGGAGCTGTCGGACGGGGGGCGGACACGGGAGCGGACGTCTGCTTTTTCGACATTCAACCTCGTGATGATGTGAGCAGTGCGTCTTGGTACCACAAAAACGGGCCCGAGGCAACGGTGATCCTCATACGTGCGTGAGATGACGCATGATCGAGAGCGGCGCGTGCAGCGCAACGTTACATTAGTTTGCTTGACGGTCCGGCAGGAGAAGCCTATCGTATTTCCTGTGGGAGGAGTTAACGCCCAGAGGGAATGTGGTCCAACAGGGGACCGAGCGTTGAGGATGGTGTGCAGGCCCAGCTCGTACTGGGAAGCCTAAAGTCCTCCCAAGGTCTCCACCGTACCTATCACTCTCGGTAGGTGCGTCCTCCTCCCACTCCTATCGTGTTTTTTCCGACGCTGCTGATTCCTCATTGCGATTTTCTTCCCGGTTCGTGGATCGCTCCAGCGAGGCTCTCCTAAACAAACGA
>DASUXH010000168.1:0-8157 GCA_036378015.1 Nitrospira sp.
AAGAAGACGAGATCTCCCGGACGGGCGATGGGTCCCTGGTGCATTTTGCCATGCCGCCTAATGTGATGTTGGATGAGCCGGACTCCGTTGGCTTTTGAATCGGGTGAACCGCTGCCGTAGAGATCGATGCCATGCGCGAGAAAGATGGCGCGTGTCACGCCGGCACAGTCATAGGCGATCCATTTGCCGTTGACCTGAATGGCGGTTGCTCCGACCAGGTTAGATGCCGTCCGCACGATGGCAGCCCGCCGGGAGGAGGCCTCAATCGATTTACAGCAGGGCGGTTCGCTGGCGGTTTGTGGCGAGCGATCTGCGGACAAACGATCTTCGGTGGATGTGGCACAACCGACCAACGTCGCAAAGGCGACAATAAATCCGATCAACACCATTCGGCTCATGGAGACGTCAGGCGGATACATGCGGTGAAAATCCCAGATGAACGTATCACGGCACAGTGCAGCGACCAAAGTAATCCGACATTTTGAGAACTGTGTGGGCATGCAGCTGCTTATGGCCGTGTCGCGCTCTCGCCGGCGGACGATCGAGCGCAGCGAAAGCCGATGGTGGCTGAGCGCTGATCTGGACCGAAGCCGCTGCGGGTGGCGGTCCGCAGCATGATGACTTTGCTCTTCCAGGAACCACCCCGTACCCCCTTGTATCGGCCGTTGCCCGGTCCTGCAGGATTTCTGCTCGGCATATAGGCGTAGTAGTCGAGTCCAAACCAGTCTTGCACCCACTCCGCCACGTTGCCGGCCATATGGTGAACACCGTACGGACTTCGGCCAGCAAGCAGGGAATCTACGGCGGCGAGAATCGGAATCTCATGGACATGATGCTGGCCGAACATCGCCCGCTCGCGGTCCGGTGCGGTGTCCCCCCATGGAAACAAAAGACCGTTCGGTCCACGCGCGGCCTTTTCCCACTCGGCTTCGGTCGGCAGGCGTTTGCCCTGTGACGTGCAAAATCCGGCCGCGTCGTGCCAGGTGACATAGAGAACCGGCCACCGCGCCAGCGTCTCATCGGTCATGGAATGCACGGTGATCACATGCCAGATCAATTTTTGTAATTCCTCGGGCGGGTGCCGCTTCTTGCGTGCGAGAAACGTCAGGTATTCTCCCAGGCTCACTTCATCGCGATCCATCGAGAACTCATCGAGCCAGACACGCTGCTGCGGAAGTTCCGTATCATCGAACTGCGTCCATAACCCATATGGATCGTCATCGATCCGCTTGCTGCCCATGGTGAACTCGCCCGCCGGGATGACGACGACCGGGGCGGTCTGTGCCAATCCTGAGATGGCCGCAAGGTGTCGGGCTAATTGCGGAGCAGGCTTGGGGTCGGGTGCCCCCCTCGTCGTCGTGAAGAGAGAGGCGAGAAGTGCGGCCCCGATGAGGGCGGGCCACATTACGTCTTGCTAGGAGCTGCGAGGGCTTTGCTGACTTCGCCGATGAGACGACGTTCGATTTCTGCGGTTTCTTCCGCGCTGACGCTCAAAATCCGTCCGCCCTGCGCCAGTTTTTCGAACTCGGCCTTCACGCTCAGTCGCGTGACGTTCAAGGGTTGGGCTTGGACGGCGATCACGTACTGGTTCCGAAAGCCGGCCACCTCAAGCGAGGCGGGGTTCGAGACCTTACGGTCCGTCACGATCACGGCTTTGTGGTCGGCTTTGATGCTGACTCTGACCTGATATCCATTGCGCGCCAGCGCTTCCTCGACGGTTTTCGTGACGGCGGTCAACGGCCTGGGAAGATCTTCGAACTGTGCACCCTTCTGTTCAATCTGGATGTTCTGGGCCGCCTGTTCGATGGCGGTTTTTTTGATGTCCGCAGTCAATTTTCTCGCTTGGACCAGCTGATTTTCGAGCTGGTCGGCGGCGGATTTGGCCTCGGCTTTCGCGCTCTCGGCCGCCTTCTTCGCGTCGCGGATTTCCTGGTTCAAGAGATCGATCTGCTGCTGCATAATCTTGTTGCCGTCCTGCAGCGAAGTCACGAGAGACTCCTGCCTCGACACCTGCTTCTTGAGCGCATCGTTCTCGGCTCTGAAGGGCGTATCATCCGGTTTGCAGCCGGACAAGGAGAGAAGCGTCGGCAAGAGAAGAAGCGCGATGAAGCGGCTCGAACGCTGCCACATGGGTTGAGGGGATTATCTATGCTTCTGTGTCTCTTGTCCATCGCAAATTGATCCATGTCATTGACCGTCCCTTGAAGGCCGGGCTATCCTTCGAACATGCGGAGCACGCTTGGTACATGGGTCCTCACGGTCATCTTCGTCAGCGTGTCCTTGATCGGCCCGACTCCCGCCAAGGCGGCAGAGCCGACGCCCGATGGGTCTACTGTGGTGCCGCTGGAAGACTATCCGCTTTATGATCTCATCGTGGACGAAAAATTTCTCACTCCAGAAAGTAAACTGGTCTTGCTAGAGCGTCAGACCTTGACTCGACTGCATCCAGAGCAGCCGGCGCCGGTTCGTACCGAGACGTTTCAAGAATATGAGATCTTCGATGGACGGCTTCCCGCCGATCTGGTACGGGATTTTGTCTTCAAGAGCCAAACGCCTTCGAAACTCGAAGGGCACTTCGGCTTCGGAGCACACTATCGCTTTGTCTTGGGCGACGGAACCGAGCAACAGGAGACGTCTCTGTCGCCTATGCCCGTGTCTGCTGCTGCGCCGCATCATTTGCAGGAAGAGTCTCTGGACGAACCGCCTCCGGTCATCGACCGGCTCAGCTTCTCCCGTGTGGCCTATAGCTTCGGGCATGAGCATGCCTTCATCTATGTTGAATACAATCGGCCGGACGGGAGCGGCGCCGGGTTCGCCGTCTGGCTTCGCTCATCAGGGGCGCGGTGGGGCATTTTTGACAGCGAGTTGGTGTGGGCGGCTCGGACGCAATAGAAACGACGTACGCTCTGCGCGTGAATTCTGTTCGGTTGCAGGCCGAATGAATCGGGCGGTAGCATATTTCATGACGACCGTAAGATGTCAGGATTGATCCGTAAAACCTTCTCGGTGCCGCCGCTTGGGTGCAATTGCTCCATCATCGGCGATCCTGTGAGTAAACAGGCGATCGTGGTGGACCCCGGCGGCTCGCCGGACCGGATCCTTCGCGAGGTTCGGGAACTCGGATTGAATGTGATGAAGATTCTTCACACCCACGCCCATTTTGATCACTTCCTGGCGTCCGGCGAGATGAAAAAGGCCACCGGGGCCGCATTGTGCCTGCATCAGGACGATCTCGAGTTGTGGGAGATGCTGGAAATCCAATGCCGTGCGTTTGGCGTCCCGTACGTGTCCGTTCCACCGCCCGACTACTGGCTCATGGATGAGGAGAAGGTGCCCATCGGACAGGTGACGGTGATCGCCCTTCACACGCCCGGACATACGCCGGGCTCCATGAGTTTTCATGTGCCGGAAGGCCGCCTCGTTCTGGCCGGCGACACGCTGTTTCGGGGGAGCATCGGCCGAACAGACCTCTGGGGCGGGGATTTCGATGCGATCGAGCGCTCGATTCGTGACCGGCTCTACAGCCTTGCAGACTCGACGCTCGTCGTCACGGGACATGGGCCCGAGACTGAAATCGGTTTGGAAAAGGAGAGGAATCAATTCGTCCGCGCATGAACGGATGAGGAGGTAGTTATGAGGACAAGCGCTCGATGGCTGATGTTGTTCCTGCTGTCCTTCGTCTGCGGCTCTCCGCTCGTGCTTGCGGAAAAGGTCTCCTCACAAAACGATCAGGTCACCATTTCCGAGGTGAAAGTGCGCATCTCCGATCACGGTCCAGTGGTGCTTCTGCAGGCGGAAGGCAAGACGATTCCCATTTTTGTCGATTTGACGGTCGCCGTGTCCATCCAGGGCGCGTTGAATGGCGAACAGTTGCACCGCCCGTTGTCCCATGATCTGATGCACACGATCATGGAAGCCTTCGGCGCCAGGGTGACGCGATCGGTCATCACACTGAAGGACGGGACCTATTATGGAGCGCTGAGCGTTGCATCCGGCGGCGACGTCAAAGTCTTCGACAGCCGTTCATCCGATTCGATTGCGTTGGCGATCCATTTCAAGGCGCCGATCATCGTCGGGCGTGACCTACTGAATTCGGCGGGCGTGGTCGAAGAGAAGGCGAAGCCGCAGGATCTGTAGCCGGAGCTATTCCTTGGCCATGCGTTGATTCAGGCGGGCGAGTCGTTTCTCGGTCGATTGCTTGATGAAGTCCATATTCTGCGCGAGGTGCTGCTCTGCCGTAATCTGTCCCTGCTCGCGTTTCTTTAATTGGTCCAAACCAAACTGTGCGATGACCGGCCCGTCCTCCTTATAGAGATCCTTCCAGATCTCCATGCACCGCGCCTGTTTAGCCGGCGGATAGACATCGCAGGGAGGATCGACGGCCCAGGCCTGCGCTACCAAGAGAACCAGACTCACTACACCCAGGCCCACCACGATGACGGTGCTGGCCGACCGTTTCATGTCCCACTCACCGGAGCCGCCGCGGGCTAGATTTTCATGGCCTCGGTCGCTTCATGGAGCGTGGCCTTCGCCACGATGCCGGCTCTTCCGCTGCCTTCCTGTACGATCTCCTCGATCCTTGACGGATTGTTGACGAGGGCGACTCTCGCTTCCCAGATCGGCGCCAGCGTGTCGACCACTCGGTCGGCGACCAACTTCTTGCAGTCGATACAGCCGATTTCGGCGGTGCGACATTCGCGGTTGATCTGCTCAATGATGGGTAGCGGCGAAAACATCTTGTGAAAATCGAATACCGGACAGATGTCAGGATTGCCGGGGTCCATGCGCCTCACTCGCGCTGGATCCGTGACCATCGTTTTCAATTTTTGGCGAACGACCGGCTCGCTGTCCGAGAGGTTGATCGTGTTGCCGTAACTCTTGCTCATTTTGCGGCCGTCGGTCCCGGGAACTTTCGGGAACTTCGTGAGATGCTCCTTGGGTTCGGGAAAGACCTGCTGTTTGTAGAGATCATTGAACCGTCGCGCCAGTTCCCTGGTCAGCTCAAGGTGCGGCAGCTGATCTTTTCCCACCGGAACAAACTGCGGTTTGTAGAGGAGAATGTCGGCGGCTTGGAGCACCGGATAGCCGAGAAAGCCATAGGTGCTGAGATCCTTTTCCTTTATTTCTTCCTGTTTTTCCTTGTAGGTCGGATTGCGCTCCAGCCAGGACACGGGAATCATCATGGAAAACAGGAGGTGCAAGACCGCGTGTTCGGGAATGCGTGACTGGATGAACACGACGGAGCGGTTTGGATCGATGCCCGCCGCCAGCCAGTCGATCAGGAGCTCACGGACGTATTCCCGGATACGGCTCGTATCGGCGTAATTGGTCGAGAGCGCGTGCCAATCTGCGACAAAGAAATAGCATTCATATTCCGCCTGGAGCTGTTTCCAATTCTGAAGCGCGCCGAGGTAGTTCCCCAGATGCAACAGCCCGCTGGGTTGCATGCCGCTCAGCACCCGTTTTTTCGCTTGGCTCGTCATGGCGACGTATGTGTCGACAATCCTATTGCGGTCGAGAGGATTGTACCCGAAAGCCCGGAGACGAATGTACTTGTAAAGGTGTGGATGATTCGAAGCTCGCGGTCGAAGACGAGCAGTCCGACCAGAATCATCATGCCGTAGGGTTCTAATCGTGCGAGCACCAGCGCGGGCCGTGCAGGCAGCAGACTTAATAAGATTCGGCCGCCGTCGAGGGGCGGGATCGGCATCAGGTTGAAGATGCCGAGAAGGACATTGACGAGGACGGAATACATCGCCATGACGGCGACGGGCAACAACACGATCGCGCCAAACGAGGCGTCCTGCCTTCCTACCGTATCGCGCGGGTCCGTTGCGAGGAGGGAGGAATCCATCGAGAGCAGCAGCGACAGCAACGCCGCACTGCATATCGCGAGCAGAAAATTCATGCCTGGTCCGGCCGCGGCGACGAGCGCCATGTCGCGTCGCGGCGCTCTCAAGTTCCGCGGATCGATCGGCACCGGCTTGGCCCATCCGAACAGGAAGCTGCCAGGCAGCATGAGGCAGATCAGCGGGACGATGATGGTGCCGAACGGATCGATATGCGCCAGAGGATTCATGGTCAGACGTCCCTGGAGCTTCGCGGTTGGATCGCCGCATTTATCGGCGACCCACCCATGGGCGTATTCGTGCAACACCATGGCAAAGAGCAGCGGCAGCGCCTTGTAGGAGATGGACAACAATATGTGAGCGAGATCGTTCATGGAGATCAATCAAGCTGCGTGAAGCGGCCGCGCTTGACCTGAATCAGGAAAAGAGGCCGGTTCAGTGTGCCGTCCTGTGCGAAGGAAGCCGGGCCCGCCAGCGCGGGGAGGTCCTGTTGGGAGGTCAGATAATCGCGGATCGTCTCGCCGGACGTCGCCCCTTTTTTGATGGCCTCGATCACGAATTTTGCCGCGTCGTATCCCTGCATGGCGAACAGCGTCGGCGGGTTCTGAAACCGTTTCTTGTAGCGCTCGACGAAATCCTGGACGTTGGGGTTTGGGCTATCGGCAAAAAACCCGTCGACGAAAACCGCGCCGTCCATGGATTGATCCGCCGTACGGGCGAAGTCGGGAGCATTCCATCCGTTGCTGCCCAGGAAAGGCACTTTCATATCGTGAAAGTTCAATTGAGCGGCGATCAGGCCGACATCCGCCGCACGTCCGGGGATGAAGACTGCGTCGAAGCCGGGCGTATACAACACTTTCTTATCGAGCTTGGTAAGCTTACCGCCGATCTTCGTCGGATCGACGGGGACCGCCAGCCCGTATTTCTTCAAATCCTCGGCTTTCATGCGCTTCAACTGGGCGCCGACGTCGGAGTCGCCTTCCTTGTAGGACTCGATCGCGATGATTTCTCCATCCCGTTGCTTGGCTTCGTTGGCAAACAGGCGGGCCATTTCGCGCCCATAAGCCGTGTCGGGGTGGAGGATGCAGAAGCGACGGAATCCCAGGTCTCCAGTGGCGTACCCCGCAATCTTGCGTGCCTGCGATTGGTAGGTCAGCGCGGTACTGAACGTATAGGTGCCGAGGCGGCGGACGTTCGGAAGCATTGCGGTCGGCGTCAAGAGCGGCGTATGCGACCGCTCAGCCAACTCCGCCATGACCGGCAGATTTTTTGACAGGAGCGGGCCGATGACGGCGACGGGATGGTCGTTGGCCAACAGACTGGAAAAGTCGTCGAGGAACGAGGCCTGCGACGCTTCGGCGTCCTTCACCAACAGCCCGATCGAAGACCCGCCGGTTCGATCCGCGGCGGACTCGACTGCAAGCTGCACGCCGCTCAGAACATCATTCGCGAATGACGAGAGTTTCCCTGAGAGCGGGAGCATGGCCGCGATCAGGTATTGGCTGGACTTGAGCTTGGTGTGAAGCATGTCCAACATCTCCGAGAGGCGCCCGCTCTGCGCATGCGAGGGAAAATGCGCGAGGAACTGCTGGATCTGCCTCGAGGCTTGATGGTCTTCGCCCCGCCCCATATACAAATCGACCAAGCGCAGGGCGGCCAGATCTCCCGGGAAGCTTTTCGGATACGCCTCCTTAATCCGCTCGAGCATTTTCTTGTCGAACGATTCATTGATCAATGTCGTGATGTTCGCGCGAATCTCCTCGGCTTGGTCGTCCGAACTCAACGCGATTTCGTCGAGCCAGGCGGCAATGGCCCGGGCAGGCTCCTTCTTCTGAAAGTACAGTTCGCCGCTCAAATGTACCGCTTCGCGCTTCGTCACATCGTCTTGCGACATTGTCCGCAGACCGGTCAAAATCGGCAACGCCAGGTCAGGATTGCCCATGGCCGCATGTGTCCGCGCGAGCATCAACTTTCCACGGTCGGCCACCTCGGAGGAGGGAAACTCGGTCTGGAGCTGCTGAAGATATTTCAGTCCTTCTCCATACTGTTGCGCCCGATACAAGGCGGCTCCGAGCAGAAGGTAGGTGTCGTCAAGAAGGTCCGGTTTGGGATCGGTGCTCAGAAACCTTCGCAAAATGGTGATGGCCTCTTCGGCTTGCCCGGCATCGATCAACCGCTTCGCTTGATTGAGCGACGGATGGTTCGCAGGCGCGCGTTTGGCGGGTTCAGCCGCCGCCGCGGACTGCCAGTCGCAATTCCCAATCAGCATCAGAACAAAGGTGAGGACGACACAGACTGCGGCAAGTGA
>DASUXH010000169.1:0-8176 GCA_036378015.1 Nitrospira sp.
TGGGCGAGCGCGATGAAAGGACTTCTCGCCTATGGGCTCAAGGCGGAGAGCGGGAAGGGTACGGCTTGTGCAACGTACGAGGATTGTGAACACGTATTCCACCGGCGGCTTTCGGATGCCAACCTGAAGCTGGTCTATGACATCGGCGCTGATGACGTCCGGTTCCAGTCACTGATCGCCGAATTGGACCGTCGGCAGGTTCGCTTAGGGTGGGATGCCGTCATCCTGATTGGCGAGTGGGATTCCTTTTACGGACGAACTCTTCCGATTGAATTCCGCGCGGCGGCCTGTACAAGAGTCGCCACGTTTTCTGAAGCGGATCTCCAGACCATTCAGGTGCCCGCCGACATCAAGCAGTGGTGCCAGACTATTCCGCAGGCAATCGATCTGCAGATCCAACGTCCCGCCGACTATGAATCACTGACCCTGAACGTGTTTCGGTACAGCTATCTCAGCGGCCTGGACGGGGAAATCCCCGGAGACGATGCCGCCCGTGCGGCGCGCGCAGCAAAGACCGCCGACCAAACGAAGGATTCGCTCAGAGACCGTCCGGAAGGCACGAGCCAGACGGACTATGTCAAGGCGCTCGTCGCCCGCATTCATGAGGAAGGTGAGGGCGCCCGCGCCATCGGCATTCTCGGCACGGATCCCTACGATGCGCTCCTCATTATCAAGGCGCTTCGTCCGGCCTTTCCACACGCGATTTTTTTTACATTAGATCTCGATGCCCGCCACCTGCATCCCAGCGAGTACAAATCCACCCGCAACATGGTCATGGCAGCGCCGTTCGGTCTTCAGCTCGAAGGAGGCCTTCAGCGCGATGTCCCTCCCTTCCGGAGCAGCTACCAAACATCGGCCTACTTTGCGGTACTGCAAGCGGTTGGACATGTGCGTTGCGTGGTGCCGGACGCTCAACCGCAGAGCGGATCTTGCACGACCAACTACCACCTCGCTTTGACGCCCGACGCTCGACTCTACGACGCTGGATCTCATCCAAGACTGTTCGAGGTGGGCAGGAAGGGTGCGGTTGATCTGAGCGTCGTTCACAAAGAAGGGGTGCGAACGATTCATCCGCTGCGCGCCGATCTCGATCATACGGAGGACCTGGGTCAGCTCAAACAAGGCATCGAGTTTGACAACACGGCCGTAGCGGTACTTGTCCTGATCTCGTTGATGATCGCCACCGTGATCGCATGGAGCAACCAGCGGTTGTGGCTTTGGGTGTCCGGCCACCCGGTCAGGATAGGGGTCATCGGAATTCTTCTTGTGGCGGCGTTCTCGGTCTTTCTCGCGTTGGGCGGAGCGACCGCGCTGCTCACGAATCACGATGAAGGCGAGCCATTTTCATTGACGGATGGAGTAAGCATCTGGCCGGGCGAAATCATTCGTCTTTTCGTTGTCGTGCTCTGCGTTGTGTTCCTCGCGAAGGGCTCACGGGACCTCACCAAGAACGGAGAGCAAATTACGGATGACTTCCTGTTCCAGGATGAGTCCGCCTCTCAACCCTTATCGCTCAGGAGCTTCTGGATTAACTTGAAGCGGGTCTACCATCCGGTCGCTACGATGGCGGCGACGACGGTTGATCAGGGCTGGTCGTGGTATCGCGAGGCCAGCAAAACGGCGCAATGGATGGTCCGCACGATTGCCTTGTTTGTTTTCTACATGGGGATGATGTGGGGATTGGGTTACTATGTGCTCAACGAGGAGTACATCCATCCATGCCGTGGCGGTCTGAGCTGCAGGATCGATTGGATCATGACAGTGGTGAGCACGGCCCTGGTCGTCTTCGTCAATCTGGCAGTGTTCGATGCCGTCATGACATGCCGGCGCTGGATCGGGTGGGTGACCGCTTCGACAGGCGGATGGTCTCAACAGGTACAAGCGCAATACCTTGTGGAATATGGCCTGAGCGAAAATCAGAAACCCGAATTTGAAAAGCTCAAGTACCTGGCCGCGGTCGATCTCATAGGCCAGCGAACGGAGGTCGTCAATCGCCTCATCCGGTATCCATTTATTGCGTTATTGATCCTCATCGCCGGCCGTAACGACTACTTCGACATCTGGAATTACCCGATCCTTTTGCTCTTTTCATGGGCGCTAAACGTGCTCCTGGCATTGTTGGCCGCCTATTTGCTTTATCAGGCGGCCAGCACCGCCAAAGCTGCGATGTTGAATGGTCTGAGCCGTCAAATGGTAAAGGCCTTGGAAACTGGGGAAAATCATGATGTCCGAATGAAGCAGGTGCAATTCATCATCGACGAAGTGGAAGCCAATGAGAAGGGGGCCTTCGTTCCGCTCTATCAGCAACCGGTGATCGAGTCCTCGATCTATGGTCTCGTCGCGTTGCTGCAATATCTTTACGCGCATCAGTAAAGGCCTCATGCGAAAAATCATGGTCGCCGGCTTAACGACGACAGTGACCGGTGGCACAGATGGAGATGGCGGCGGCGATGGTCCTGGTGTGATTCTCCTGCATGGTTATGGCGCGCCCGGGGATGATCTCGTGGTGCTTGCCGAGGTCACCAAGGCGGCAGCGGGAACACGTTGGATTTTTCCTGAAGGTCCCTTGCCGCTCAACATGGGATATGGCGATTCCCGCGCCTGGTGGGTGATCGACATGGCGCGTCTCGAAGCGGATCGCGCCGCAGGCCGTGTCCGAGACTTATCTTCCGAGGTGCCGCGCGGCCTTGCACAAGCCCGGGAAGCGCTCGAAAAGTTTCTGGCCGCGTTGCCCGGTGCATTCCCGGTCGACTATCAACAGACGCTGATTGGCGGGTTTTCACAAGGCGCGATGCTCAGCTGTGATCTCGTGATGCGCACGGCTTTCCCGTTTGCGGGATTGATCCAGCTCTCGGGATCGCTCCTTGCCAAGCAGGATTGGCGGCCTTCGGTCGGGAAGCGCACAGGCTTGCCCGTCTTTCAAAGTCACGGGACGCGGGATCCCATTCTTCCCTACGTCATGGCGGAACGGCTGCGCGATGAACTCATCGCAGCGGGATTGCAGGTGCAGTGGCACAGTTTTTACGGGGGCCACGAAATTCCCGAGCCGGTGCTCAGCCGGCTCAGCGGATTCGTCACAAAGGCGCTGGAAAAGACATGACACTCCGCTCGTTTGAATTGACCGCAGCGGATGGCAAGCGGATACGCGGCGATCGCGCAGACGGCGCCGGCCGGCAAGTTCTTTCCATTACAGGGTTTCTCTCGAAGCGTTGGGGGAACAAGAGCAAGGCGTTGGCCCAATGGTGCGAGGAACAGGGATGGGGCTTTTGCTGCTACGACGTGCGGGGATTCGGAGATTCCGAGGGGGAATTTACCGACTACACACTCGCCGACTGGATGGCCGATGCACGGACCGTCATCTCGATGTTGGCTAATCCATCGGACCCAATGACAATCGTCGGAAATTCGTTGGGCGGCTGGATCGCCTGGTTGATGGCACAAGAGCATGACCAGGTCGAGCGGCTGATCCTCGTCGCGCCGGCCTTCAACATGATGGGTGTGCGTGCGAAAACGATTTCGTCCGAGCGCCGGCATGATTGGCGCAGCGCCGGGTGGATGCCATGGGACGCCGGCCCGCTCCATCGGGACTGGCCGCTGTCCTGGAAGTGGGTGGAAGAAAGCGAAGCCTATTGGGCCTCCAGCTTCGATCGTATGCGGCGGGTGCGGACGTCGATTTTGCACGGGTCCGGCGATAGCGTGATTGCTCCCGAAGGCAGCCGTGAATTTGTGGACTGCCTTCGCCGCCGGGATCCATCCTTTCCGGTGGAGCTTGACCTCGTAGCCGGGGATCATCGCTTGAGCGGCCCTGAGCACATGGAACAGCTTCACCGGCTTCTTCTTGAAGCGGTCGCCTGAGGCCGACATGCTTACGTTGATTCATAAAGAGTGCGGCGGGCCGGCGCTTGAACCAAACACAACGGTTGGTGAAGTGTGCGCCCTTCCTGTGGACCGATTCCCGTTTCCCTGCTTCAGCTGCCTGGAAGAAATCGTGGACGACTCGGAATTGCGGTTCACTGAGGACTTAGGGATGTAAGAAGGGACTTCAGCTCTCCAGGAATTCCCGCAACGCTTTCGCGGACGGTTTCTGAAACGTCGACAACCGGCTTGGGGCGGTGCCGTTGAAGCGGTTCAATGCCACGGCTGTTTCAGTCATCTTGGCCAGCACGGCAATGCAGTTGAGTACAAGGGCCTTTCCGACCGTAAAATTCTTTATCCGTGAGAACAAAAGGGAAGGAAGTCCGCCTGCCGGGATGATGACCTCGACTCCACCGTTTACCAACGGCTCGACCTGCTTTCTGAATTGACGCAGGACCGTTTCATACGCCGCTGTATCTGTGAAGGCACGCACTAGCAGCGCAGGATCGGCCTCTATCGCCTTGACGGCCACGATACGGCGGCCCAACCCATAGCGTTGAATCTGCTCCTCGTGCATCGGAATGAATACAGGATTGATGGTGACCAAGCCGATTTTCTGTCCAAGCGTGCAGGCAAACAACATGGCTGCTTCTCCTAAGGCGAGGACGGGTATGTCCACCGTCGCCCGCGCTTCGTAGAGGCCGCCGTCTTGAAAATGCCCGATCGCAAAGGCGTCGTACCCTTGTCGCTGCGCCTCGACGGCATGGCGGATTACCTGACGCGCACAGCGAAATTCGGTCAATCGATGCAGCTCCAGATCCGGCGGAACGATGCCGTGTATGTCGAAGTTGACGCCGGGCCCCGCCACGGTGTTGAGCGCATGCGCGAGCGTCTTGCAGTAGGCCGCTTGCTGATCGGGATCGACGAAACTCTGATACCAGATATTGGCCCGACTCGGCTTGGACATTGGGTCTCCCGGGTAACTCGCGTCGAGGAACAGGCCCTCATGTACCACAAAACGCGGTGGAGGTCAGGCCGGCTCGGATCGGCGCGACCCTAGGATTGTGCGGCAGCGCGAGCGTCTGCTAAGGTGCCACCTTTGCCACGACTCATGAATCAAAGAAGGAGCCACGGACCTCATGGCCACCAACGATAAGCAGGTCATTTTCTCTCTCGTCAACGTCGGCAAAGTCTATCCACCCAAGAAGCAGGTGCTCAGAGAGATCTATCTCGGCTTTTATTACGGAGCCAAAATCGGCGTGCTCGGCTTGAACGGGTCCGGCAAGAGCAGCCTCCTCAAGATCATCGCAGGCGTCGATGAAAACTTCACCGGTGAAATTTCCAGGTCCAAAGGGTACAGCGTCGGCTTGCTCGAACAGGAGCCGCAACTCGACCAGAACAAGACCGTCAAAGAGGTCGTCGAAGAGGGGAAGAAGGAGCTGGTGGCGCTGCTCAAAGACTACGAGGCGGTCAGCAACAGGATCGGCGAATCGTCGCCGGACGAAATGGAAAAATTGCTTGATAAGCAGGCGCAACTTCAAGAAAAGATCGAAGCGGCGAACGGATGGGAGCTGGAGAATCACCTGGACATTGCCATGGACGCGCTTCGCTGTCCTCCCGCCGATCAAAAAATCGGTACGCTCTCCGGCGGGGAGAAGCGACGCGTAGCGCTGTGCCGATTGATGTTTCAAGAACCGGACATTCTCTTGCTCGACGAGCCGACCAATCACCTCGATGCGGAATCCGTCCAGTGGCTCGAGCAGCATCTTCAGCAATACAAGGGCACGGTGATTGCGGTCACACATGACCGGTATTTTCTCGACAACGTCGCAGGCTGGATCCTCGAGCTCGACAAGGGCCATGGCATTCCCTTCCAGGGCAACTATTCGTCATGGTTGGAACAAAAGCAGGAACGGCTGGCCCAGGAGGAAAAAGCCGAATCCAAACGCAAAAAAACCCTGGAGCACGAGTTGGAATGGATCCGGATGTCGCCGAAAGCTCGTCAATCGAAGGGGAAAGCCAGGCTGAATCGCTACGAAGAGCTGGTCAATCAGAAGCAGGAGCAGCGCACCGAAGATCTGGAAATTTACATTCCGCCGGGTCCGCGTCTGGGTGATGTCGTGGTCCAGACTAAAGGTCTGACCAAGGCGTTCGCCGACAAGCTTCTCTATGACAATATGAGCTTCGACCTGCCCAAGGGCGGAATCGTCGGCGTCATTGGTCCGAACGGGGCGGGAAAGACCACGCTGTTCAAAATGATCATCGGGAAGGAGCACCCGGATTCAGGCTCCATCAAGATCGGTGAAACCGTGAAGCTCGGCTATGTGGATCAGGACCGAAGCCTCGACGGGAACAAAACCGTCTATGAAGTGATATCCGAGGGGCAAGAGACCGTGAAACTCGGCAAGGTGGAGGTCAATGCGCGCGGATATTGCGCGCGGTTCAATTTCGCTGGCGCGGACCAGCAAAAGAAAGTCAAGGACCTCTCCGGCGGGGAGCGCAACCGCGTGCATCTGGCGCGCATGCTGAAGGAAGGGGCCAATCTGATCATCCTTGATGAGCCGACGAACGATCTCGACGTCAATACCCTGCGAGCGTTGGAGGAAGGGCTCGAGAATTTCGCCGGCTGCGCGGTCATCAGCAGCCACGATCGATGGTTTCTGGACCGCATTGCGACGCATATCCTTGCGTTCGAAGGCGACAGCAAAGTCATCTGGTTCGAGGGCAATTACAGCGACTACGAGGTCGATAGGAAAAAACGCCTCGGCAAGGAAGCCGACCAGCCGCATCGCATTCGCTACCGCAAGTTGACGCGCAGTTAGAGGTCTCCCATGGCCGTTGCCGCTCATGCACGGCGCGTCGTTTTCCTCACCGGCGGCACCGGCTACTTGGGAAGCCGGCTCATCCCACATCTCCTCCGGCGTGGCCATGTCGTCCGCGCCATGGCGCGCCGCTCATCAGTCGCCCGGTTGCCGCCGGGATGCGAGGTCCTGACCGGAGACGTCTTGGATCGCGCCACGCTACAAGATGCGATCGCGGGATGCGATACCATCATTCAATTGATCGGCACGCCAAAGCCTGCGCCCTGGAAAGGCGCGCAATTTAGAGCCGTAGATCGTCCGTCGGGCCTTGCATCGATTGAAGCGGCTCGGAACACGCATGCCGCGCACTTTGTCTACGTCAGCGTGGCGCATCCCGCGCCAATCATGCGGGACTACATTGCGGTGAGATCTGACTGCGAGGCGGCCATCCGCGCCGCCGGCCTTCCTGCGACCATCATAAGACCTTGGTATATTCTCGGGCCCGGTCATTGGTGGCCGCTGCTGCTCAAGCCCTCTTATTGGATTTGCGAACAAATCCGGGCTATGCGTGCAAGCGCGCTCCGGCTCGGTCTCGTCACGATCCACCAGATGCTCGGCACGTTGCTTTGGGCGGTCGAACATCCGCCGGAATCGGTACGGATTATCGAAGTGCCGGAAATCAGGAGCCTGGGAGGTTGGCCCCTGTGAAGCCGGTCGCACTCATCACCGGCGCCGCGGGACTGATTGGCGGCTACTTGCTGCGCAGTGCAGGCCGCTGGGCGCCTGGCTGGGCAGTAGAAGGGATCACACGAACGCAGCTGGATCTTACCGACGAGGCCGCTGTTTCATCAGCATTCCAGCGCTACAATCCCCAACTCGTCATCCATTGCGCCGCCATGAGTCGCACCAAGGACTGTGAGCAGGACCCGGGCAGAGCCGCACGCATCAACGTGGGTGCCTCGGCCTTGCTTTCGCGGCTCGCACAAAAAAGCCGATTTATCTTCTTATCGAGCGGCGAAGTCTTCGACGGCTCCGCCGGCTGGTATGACGAGCATGCGGAGCCGAATCCCATCAACGTGTACGGCCGAACGAAGCTTGAGGCAGAGCGCATGATCTTGAAAAACCCGGCGCATACCGTCGTGCGCATTGTGTTGACGGCCGGCACTTCAGAGCATCGCGATCGGAGCTTCGTCGAAGACATGTGCCGCGCCGCCAAAGCCGGCAAAGACGTCACGCTGTACGCCGACGAATTCCGCTGTCCGCTCCCGGCGGGCGCGGTTGCCCGCGCGGTGTGGGAATTGGCCCAACGGGACAAGCCTGGCCTCTATCACCTCGGCGGCAGCGAGCGTCTGTCGCGCTGGGAAATCGGCGAACTCCTCGTACCATGGTTTCCTGAGCTGACCGGCCGGCTCATTCACGGCACGGCACTCCACCATATGGGAGCGCCGAGGCCGAGGGACCTTTCACTCACCTGTGAAAAGATTCAGAAACTGCTGTCTTTTCCCATCCCGGGACTGCGA
>DASUXH010000170.1:0-8616 GCA_036378015.1 Nitrospira sp.
AATATTCTGGCAATTCTGGAAATGCTGGATTACTCTCGTTCGGAGCGGGCCGAACGAGTGGATGCCTTGCTGAATGAACTCGATCTCGGGCACATCAGGACCAGCATGGCCTACGCCCTCTCCGGCGGTGAGCGCCGCCGGTTGGAGATCACCCGGGCATTGGCCACCAATCCAACGTTCATGTTGCTCGACGAACCGTTTGCGGGCATCGATCCCATTGCCGTGGCCGACATCCAACAGATCATCATCAGACTCAAAGGCAAAGGCATCGGCATTCTCATCACGGATCACAATGTGCAAGAGACCCTCTCGATCACCGACCGCGCGTATATCATCAATGAAGGACTGGTCCTGGAAGCGGGTTCTCCCGACATGATCGTGAAGAGCGAAACCGCGCGCGCGGTCTATTTGGGAGAACGGTTCACCCTCTAACGGTACATCACATCAGATGAAGCTTCGTCTCGATCTCCGCCTCAGTCAAAAATTGATCATGACGCCGCAGTTGCAGCAGGCGATCAAGCTGCTGCAGTTGTCCCGCCTCGAACTGCAGCAGAGTCTGGCGCAGCATCTGATGGATAACCCGTTGCTGGACGAGTTGCCGGAGGAAGTCGAAGAGAACGAATCGACCACGCCGGAGGAACAGGCGGAGGAGGCGGCAGCCTCAGCCGCGACGCCCACGACCGAAACTCCGGACGCGGAAACGTCCACACCGGAAGAACGGGACACCCCGGATGAGGTGTCTGCGGCCGGGTGGGAGGAATACTTCGGAAGCGACCGCCGCACCGGCGGAGGCGAAGGCCAATCGTCGTCGGACGAATTTCCCTCCTACGAGCAAACCGTCGCCAAGGCGGCGTCGCTGGAAGATCATTTGCTCTGGCAGCTCTCGATGTCCGGTTTGTCGGAACGCAACAAGGCGATTGGGCGGTTGCTGGTCGGCAATCTGGATGACGACGGTTATCTGCGGACACCCATGCCCGAAATTATCAGCGGGACGGATTTCAGCGAGGCGGAGGCCGAGTCCGTTCTCCACGACATCCAAACGTTTGATCCCACGGGCGTCGGCGCAAGAGATCTGCCTGAGTGTCTCATGCTGCAACTCGGTCATTTGGGCAAGAGTCCCATGGGATCGCTGGGAGCCCGCCCCGGCGCGCTCAAAGGCTCGATTGTCGAAGCCGTGGTGCTGCATCATTTGAAGGATCTGGAAAAGAAGCAGTACGCGAAGGTCGCCAAAGCCTTGGATGTGACCGTGGCGGAGGTGTTCCAGGCCACCAAAGTGATCGAAGGGCTTGAACCCAAACCCGGACGTCCGTTCTCCAATACGCAAAACTATGTGATCGTGCCCGACGTGTTCGTCGTGAAGAACGAAGGCGAATGGGTGGTCCTCCTGAACGACGACGGCTTGCCCCGAATGCGGATCAGCCCCTACTACAAGCAGATGATGACCTCCGGCGAGGGTGGATCCTCGGAAACAAAAGCATACCTGGATGAGAAGCTGCGGGCCGCGCAATGGGTAATCCGCAGCATCGAACAGCGTAATAAGACGATCGTCAAGGTCGTGACCAGCATCGTCAAGTTCCAAGAGCAATTTTTTGAGAAGGGAATCCACTATCTCAAGCCGCTGGTGCTCAAGCAGGTGGCTGAAGACATCGGGATGCATGAGTCAACGATCAGTCGCGTTACCGCCAACAAGTACATGTATTGTCCGCAGGGCATGTTGGAGCTGAAGTTCTTTTTCAACGCCGGACTGCAGCGGGCGGATCAGCCGAGCGACATGCTGTCTTCGGTGACGGTGCGGGAGATGATCAAGAAAATGGTGGCGGAAGAGGATGCCAACCATCCGCTCAAAGATGAAGAAATCGCGGCGCGGCTGCGTCAGCACCAGGTGCTGATCGCCCGACGGACGGTCGCGAAATACCGCGCCGAAGAGAACATCCCCCCCGCCACCCAACGCAAACGGTTTTTCTAGCCTGATATCGGGACGCTGCTGAACTTCCAGCCGAAGGAGCACGTGGATGAAGATTACCGGCCGACATATGGATGTAACGTCCGCGCTGAAACGCTATATCCGCGCGCGTTTCGAACGGCTCGAGCGCTATGATGTTTCACTGGATCGTTTGGAGATCGTGCTGAGTGTGACCAAACTCCAGCACACGGCAGAGGTGGTGTGTTCGATCAAGGGCAGACGATTCCAAGCGAAGACCTCGACCCGCGAGATGTATGCCACCGTCGACCAACTGGCGGACCGCCTGGATGGACAGATCAGAAAATACAAAGAGCGACGAACCGAGCACAAGGGACGAACCAAAAGGCAGTTACCTGCAGCGGCTCAGGCTGACGATCTGAAGATCGTACGTCCCAAGGTCGCCGTCCTGTCACGGGGCGAGGCCCGAAGCCGCCTGGATGACGGTCCCGGCGCGATGGTGTTGTTTACATGTGCGGATTCGGGGAAACTGCAGATTCTCAGGCGCTCTGAGTCCGGTCACGTGGTCTTGATCGATCCCTAAGGGAGTCGGAATGCCAGGACTCAAGCTCGTGGTGATCACCGGTCTTTCCGGAGCCGGTAAATCTCACGCGCTGAAATGTTTCGAGGATGCCGGCTATTTCTGCGTTGATAACCTGCCCCCGGCGTTGCTTCCGACCTTCGTCGAGCTCTGTCACCAACAAGGCGGAGAAATTCAGAATGTGGCGCTGGGCATCGACATCCGCGAACGGGTGTTCTTTGCCGACCTGACTGGCATCCTTCAGCGTATCAAAGACCTGGGTCACTCGGTTGAATTGTTGTTCCTTGAAGCCCGTGATCCCGTGCTGGTTCGGCGATTCTCCGAATCGAGGCGACCACATCCCTTGTTGCCGGAACTCCCCGTCCTGGAAGGGGTCCGTTTCGAGAGAGAACGGCTGTCTGAAATCCGCGCCCACGCCGACCGCATCATCGACACCTCCAATCTCAGCGTGCATGAGCTGCGGGACCTCCTGAGTCGGCACTTCAGCCAGGAACCATCGACCCGCCGTCTGACGATCTCGCTCCTCACTTTCGGCTACAAATTCGGCGTGCCCTACGACATCGATCTGTTGTTCGACGTACGGTTTCTGCGCAATCCATACTTCGTTCCCGCCCTGAAGCCGTTGACCGGCGAAGATCCGCGTGTTCGGAGCTATGTGCTCGAGGATCCTGACGCCAAGGGCTTCCTGGAGCGCTTGGAGGCGTTCTTCACCTTTCTCATTCCGCTGTTCGAGCGGGAACGACGAAGTTACCTCAACGTCGGCATCGGTTGTACGGGAGGGCGCCATCGGTCGGTGGTCATTGCGAAGCGATTACAAGAAAGCTTCGCCTCGGCCGGACAACACGTCACCCTGTCTCATCGCGATCTCACCAAGCAATAGCCGCACTCCTTTCCAAGCGCTTTCTTTGTCTTCTTATCAGGGCTGATTTCGAGAGAGCTTTCAGTCATGTGGACCCTTTCTTGACAGGCAGGGGACACGAACTATACTTAGGGTGCACCACGAAAACACTGTATCCAAGCCGCTTTTAGCGTTTCGCGCGGGTGAGAGAAGCCATCCGACAGCCGAATGTTGGAAAAACATAAAATGATTTGCGATGGAAACGAAGTCATGTACAGTCTGAGGCACGTATGCTGAGTTCGCTGAAAAGCCTCGTCGATACAGATATTTTGTCGTTGTTGACCCCGAAGCGGCAATTGGTCGGGCTGGACATCGGATCCAGCGGCATCAAGCTCGTCCAACTGAAGGAAAACCGCGGGCGCTACGTCCTGCAGAAGTTCGGATTCAAGCCTCTTGAGCCCGAGGTAATCGTCGACGGAACGGTGATGGATGAAGGCCGTGTTGTCACGGCCATCAGGGAACTGTTCAACGAATTGAGCGTCAAGGTCAAGCAAGTCGCGGTGTCGATTTCAGGGCATGCAGTCATCATCAAAAAAATCAGCCTGCCTCCGATGCCGGACGATGAGTTGGAGGGCCAGGTCAAGCTGGCTGCCGAGCAATACATTCCGTTCGACATCAACGAAGTGAACATTGACTTTCACGTGTTGCCTCCGGCCGAAGGCGAGGCTTCCTCCGAAGGGGAAATGTCGGTCATCCTTGTCGCGGCGAAAAAAGACAAGATTAACGAGCTGACAGAGCTGGTCAAGGGCGCGGGACTCCTGCCGATGGTCATGGATGTTGACGCTTTTGCCATCGAAAACATGCATGCAATCAATTACCCGATGTCGCGGGATGAAACGACGGCGCTCGTCAATGTGGGCGCGAGCGTGATGAACATCAATATCGTGTCGAAAGGCACGTCGCTGTTTACTCGAGACATTCCCATCGGCGGCAACCGGTATACGGAATCCATCCAGCGCGAGTTGGGATTGTCGTACGAGGATGCGGAAGCGCTCAAAAAGGGCGGAAAGGCGTCCGGCAACAACCAGGCCGCCGCCGCTCAGGGCGTCATTGAAAGCGTCAATGCCGAGGTGGCTTCTGAAATCGCCAGGACCATCGATTACTTCAAGTCGACGGTGACCGACGGCGAAGTCCAACAAGTGTTGCTGTGCGGAGGCGGGGCCCAAATTTCCGGCCTCGTGAAACAACTGCGTGACCGGATGCAGGCGGTCGTGGAGATCGCCAATCCGTTCGCGGAAGTCGATACTTCGGGAAGCGATTTCGACCAGGCGACGTTGGCCGACTTGGCTCCGATGGCGTCGGTGGGCGTGGGATTGGCGCTCAGATCGGTAGGCGATCGATGATTCGCATCAATCTATTATCGACGGGACCCAAGGGACGTCCGGCGAAGCCGACATACGACGTTCGCGCGCAGCTGCTTCTCGGCGTCGGCCTGCTGGCCATCACCTTGAGCGCGTGCTGGTGGTATTCGGTCTCGCTCGACGACGAGATCGCCGCTCGCCAGACGGAGAAAGCCGACAAGGAGAAGCAGGTCGCGCAATTAAAGGAGCAAGTGAAGCAGGTTGCCGATTTCGAGGCTCGCAAGAAGCAACTCGAAGACAAGAATCGCATCATTGATCAGTTGGAAAAGTCGCGGATCGGTCCCGTGAAGGTGATGGACTATGTCAGCCAAAGCCTGGAACCGCTGAAAATCTGGCTCGTGAGGGTCGCCGTGACAGGACAGAGCGTCGATTTGGAAGGCCGGGCCTTGACCAATGACGACGTGGTCGAATTCGTGAACAACCTGCGGCGCACGGACTATTTCACCGAGATCAGCCTTCAGGAAAGCCGCGCTGCCGTCGAGACCCAGATCAGCCTCTTTCAGTTCAAGCTAGGGTTCCGTCTGAAAGGATAGCGAGCATGAAGCTGCCGGCGATGAATCTCGAAGTCCTTCGCACGATTCCGCTTATGCAGAAGATCGCCTTTGTCGTGCTCATTCTGGCAGGCATCATCGTCGTGTTCTATTACTACGTTGTCGAGCCCAAATCGATGGAAATTGCCAATCTGCAAGGCGAAGTCGGCAAGCTGGACAACGAAATTCAGACGCTGACCATTAAGGTCAAGCATCTGGACGAACTGATCGCCGCCAACAAGCAGCTCGAAATCGAGTTGGCGAAGAAAAAGGAGCGGCTGCCTCCGGAGGAAGAAGCAGTGATGTTGCTCAAGCAGGTGTCCGATCTCGGCATCCGGCTTGGCTTGGACATCAAGCTCTGGAAACCCGGCACAAAGAGCGAGGATGCTTCCAAGTTGTTCGTGCGGTTGCCGGTCAATGTGGAAGTCACCGGGGGATACCATACCGCCGCGTTGTTTTTCGATCGCATCAACAGCTTGCCCCGAATCGTCACGGTGTCGAATCTTAAGATGGGGCAGCCCAAGACGGAAAAGGGTCGCGTCGTCACTCAGACGGTCTTCGACCTCGTGGCGTATGCGGCTCCTCAAGACGTGAAAGTCGCCGCCGCAACGCCTGCGGCAGCGCCCAAATAGTGCGGCAGGGAGCGTAGGATGCGCTACGTGTCAGAGAAAAGACGGAGACTCGTGAATCAGATCACTCACAGATATCTCTCCGCAGTCCTGTTCGGCTGCCTGGCCATCGCCGGATTCGGCGGCCCCGCGGCTGGCGAACCGGGCTTCGCGTCCCATCTTGGGCAAGTGGCGCCTCTGCGACCGGATTCGGTGAAAGTGCCTTCGCCCACGGACCTGCCCAAAGAGACGTCTCCTGCGTCCGTCGCGCCGTCGCCTGTTCCCATGCCGGGTCTGAGCGAGCCAATGGCCGGCATGCCTCCGGTTCCAGTCGGCGGATACGACCCGGCGGGTCGGCGCGATCCGTTTGCGCCCGTCCTCAGCCAGCTTGCGCCCGGACAAATCGATCCGACGCTTCCTCCCTTACAACGAGTCGGCCTGACCGATATGAATTTGATCGCCATCATTTGGGGCGCGTACGGCTACACGGCGATGGTTCAGACGCCCGATGGCAACGGCTATACCGTCCGCAAAGGCACTCGGGTCGGTCCCAACTCCGGCGTGGTGAGCGCCGTCACCGAAAAAGGCATCATCGTGCAGGAGCGATTCACGGACGTCTACGGCAGAAAACAGGAGCGAGAGTACGTCAAGCTTCTCCATCCGAAAGAGGGCCTAGAATGACACACATACAGCGTCATGCCACCGCAACGTTCCGTATTCTTTCCGCCTTGGCGGCCGTCAGCCTTCCTCTTGCGATCCCCTCCACGGCAGCGACCTCCGAGAAGGACGCGGCTGTGGCAGTGATGCAGCCAGGTTCGGAGCAGGCTTCCGAGGTCCCGGCGATACCGCCAACGGTCACGGCGATCGAGGTGCGCAAGGAGGCCGATCGCCTCAACGTGGCGATCAACGGCGATGGTGTTCTGTCGCATGAGGCTGTCCGGGTCGATGAGCGTCGTCTCGTGATCGATATCCCCCACGCTTCTTCAACTCTTCATCGGCCGACCGTGAACGTCGGCCATCGGCTTCTCAAGCAAATCCGGGTTGGCGACCATGTCGACAAGGTTCGGCTGGTATTCGATTTGGGGCGTCAGGCCGATTACTCGGTGGAGCCTCGCGGCTCGCAGCTGCTCGTGACGGTGAAGGACGCCGCGGTTGCGAGCACGTTGGAAAGTCAGGTGGCGGCGATCTCAGTGGCCGATCTTCCGCCCGCTCGAATCGAGAAGGCGCACGATGGAAGCAAGGCCCTGGCGGTGGTTCAGCGAGCGGTGCCGGCGTTTCGCGTCCGTCCCATTCAGATGATGGCCGAACCGGAAACGACCGAGAAACATACCCCCAAGGACGATCTCTCGATCGGCGAAACGCGCTATGTCGGCCGTCGCATTTCCCTGGATTTTCAGCAGGCGGATATCAGCAACGTCTTGCGGTTGATCGCAGAAGTGAGCGGGTTCAACATCGTGATCGGCGACGGGGTGAAAAGCAAAGTCACGATGAAGCTCGTGAGCGTGCCTTGGGATCAGGCGCTGGACATGATCTTGAAGATGAACGGCTTGGGCAAGATCAAACAGGGAAACATCCTCTGGATCGATACACTGGCCAACATCGCGAAGCAGGAAGATGAAGAAGCGCGAGCGAAAGAGGCGAAGGTCAAGGCTGAAGATCTCGTCGATCGCGTCTTCTACATCCGCAATTTGCAGGCGACCGAATTGATGACGGCCCTGCGTCAGAACTTGAGCGCCCGAGGGCTCATGCAGATCAGCCAGGGCACCAATGCCCTGGTCGTCAGAGACACCGAATCAAAAATGTCGGTGCTCAAACAGTTGATCGAGGGCCTGGATCTCGAAGTGCCGCAAGTGCAGATTGAAGCCCGGATCGTGCAGGCCGACACCGTGTATGCCCGCGGCCTGGGCGTTCAATGGGGCGTTCAGAACGCCGATTTTGGTCCGAATACGTTTTCGGCGGTGGGAAATCTGACCGGGCCGTTCGCGCCCGTGGCCGGAACCGGCGCCACAACGATTCCGCGAGACTTCCTCGTCAATCTGCCCGCGCAGGTCGCCGGTCTTCCATCTGTCCCGGGCATCGGCTATACGTTTGGCAAACTGGCTCCCGGCTTTGCTCTGGACTTGAGATTGTCGGCCGGCGAGTTGCTCGGTCTGGCGAAGGTCATTGCCGCTCCCAAGATCACCACCCTCGACAAGCGGGAGGCGAAGATTTCACAGGGTGAGTCGATTCCCTTCCAGACCACCTCGCTACAAGGCACCCAGACGACGTTCGTCGACGCCAACCTGGAATTGAACGTCACGCCGCAAATCACGTCGCGTGATCCCAGGGAAGTCGGCAAGCAGATCATGATGCGCGTACGCGCGACCCGCAACGCGGTAGGTGCGAGAAGCAACCCGGCTGGGCCGAGCATCGATCGCCGGGAAGCGAACACCCAGGTCATTGTGCGCGATGGCGAAACCATGGTGATTGGCGGAGTCTTCATCGACACGCAGAACAACAACGTGCAGGGCGTGCCGTATCTGTCGAGGATTCCGGTCCTCGGGTGGTTATTCAAGAACAAGTCCGAAAGTGTCTCCAAGCAGGAACTGCTGATCTTCCTGACTCCCTCCATCGTCAAGGCCTAGAGAACTGCCGCAGTCCCCCATTACGGGGGACTGTGACGGGCGCTCGTCGGGCGATTCCGCAACACCTCACCTCGTCTGTGTCCTCCTTCTGAGC
>DASUXH010000171.1:0-4230 GCA_036378015.1 Nitrospira sp.
GACACGCTGGGCTTGTCGTTGTTGAGCATCAAAATATGATGGAGATAATTTCGGGGGAGCGGCTTGCCTTCTTTGGTAAATACGGCGGACTTAAATCCCACCATATACATGTCCTTCGGCAGTTGGAAAATGTGCTTGGGCATCGAGGCCGCCAAATCGCCTTCGTGCCCTGAGGGAAGATCGATTGGGCCGAATGTCAGTGTGACGGCGTTGTCTTTAATCGTGACGACAGTGGTAATCTGATTCTTCAGTGTCGGCACCGCGTGGTGGTCATGGCCGCCGTCCGCCATGGCATGTGAAGGCCACAGCGAGAAGGCTGCGAGAAGCAGGATCCAATGCATAGTTCCTCCAAAACGACGTAAGTTCATCAAGACCTGGCCGGTTGAACGCCCAGTTTGCTGGACGTTCGGATCGATCATGGCATTGCCGGCACGGGGGTCATTCGCTTCCATTGATAAGTGCCGCCGTGCTCTCTTGGCGGGATGTTCTTGTGGTTGCCCACTCTCGTATACCACCAGACGCCTTTGGCCTCTTTCCCGTCCTCGGAAAGCAGCACCTCAAAGCCGCCCTCACGGTCATTTCCGGGTTGTTGCCAAGTCCCCTGCCAAAGGCGGTTGGCAAACTGTGTCGTGGTGAAACGGCCGTCGTGCTGTGTATAGGGACCATTGCCGGCCTTATCCAATGTAGCCCGATAGTGTTTGTCATCCTCGACCTCAAGGATGTCCCACTCGCCACTCAAATCGGGCGCAGACTGACTCGCGGCTGAGGCCGTCAATGACACCGATGGGCGTCGATCGCCCAACGTCAGGGCGCTGCCGGCATTGCGAAACGACTCGTGCCAGGACAGCAGGACCCATTGTCCGTTTCTTAACTCCAAGACTCCGGTCTCTCGCAAAGGGAGCAGCGCCCGCTTAGAGTCGTCGCCAGTATTGACGGTCCGGATATAGTCGATTTCCATCGCGTACCAAGCTACGTCACCCTTAGTCCATACTTTCAGCTCACGGATGGGGATTTCGATGGTATGGGCGGACTCAAACTCTTCCTGCATATCACGTTCGAAGTCGGGCCACCCGACGTACTTACGCCCGCCAATAGTATAGCTAGTGATGTCGGCATCGTGCGCCATCATCCTGGACAACGTCACGATGTCCTTCTCGGCGTTGGCGCGAATGAGGGCGCGCACGGCGGCCTCGGCGCTTTGATCGTCCGAGGCGAGACTCACGCAGGCCGATGCCGCCAAGAGGACTGTCACGAACAGAAAGCAAACCAGGCGACATCGAAACAACAACATCTTACATCCAGCTAGATCGGTATCACGGATGGCGCGAAGGTGTGTGGCTAGATCATGAGGCTACATGGCCGGTAGAGTCTTGTCAATGGCCAGACTCCCGACTTTCGAGGGCGTCGTGTATGCGCAGACGATCACGGTCACATTGTCTTCGCCTCCCCGAGTCAAGGCCTCCTCCACCAGCTCGTGACAAGCTCGCCGGGGATTCAGTCCCGTTCGCGCGAGTACCGCTGCGATGTCCGCATCCTCCAGCATTTTCGTGAGCCCATCACTACACAGCAAAAAGACGTCGTCGTTCATCAACGGCGTCGACGTGATCTCCGGCATCATATCGAGTCCCATGCCCAGCCCCTTGGCGAGCACGTGCCGATCCGGATAGGCACGGGCCGTGGCTTCGTTGATCAACCCGCGATCAAGCAGTTCAGCGACTAAGGTATGATCGCGCGTCAGCTGGGTGAGGGTGCCGGCATGAAACCGGTAGGCGCGACTGTCTCCCACATGGGCGATGTAGGCCATTGAAGGAGATGTCGGCGCAATCGTCATGGCGACGACCGTCGTGCCCATGCCCCTGAATGCGGGATTCTCCCGTACCTTCTCGTGGATTGCGCGGTTAGCTGTGGTGATCGTCTCGGCAAGATGTTTTTGCTGCAGGTCCGGCGACAAGTCAGTCGCGGAGAATAGCGCCTTTGCCTGTTGGGTAGCCGTATCGACGGCAACATTGGCGGCCACGTCTCCGGCAGGATGGCCGCCCATCCCGTCGGCGACGATCCAATAATTGCAGCTGTTGATTGCAGCGAAGACATCCTGATTCGTGCTGCGCACATGCCCGGTTTCTGATCGGCCGACGCCCAACCATCGCGCGGACTGTTTCATGGCGATACCGTTTCATCCTTTGGCAGAGGCGGGTGACAACCGCCGACCGAAGGCGGACCATACCGTGCCACCATCTGCTGGAACAGGAGTTCAGCCAAGGGTTCGAGGTTCCTCGCATCGGCGGCGTTGTAGCGAAGCAGCAAATCGAGGGCGGCGTCATCGCCGCCTCGCCATCGATGCCACAGGCGGACGGCATCCCATCCATCCAATCCTTCGATGGCCTCGTCTCTCCGAATCTGCAGCTCACGTTCGATGAACTTCAATCCGCCCTGGAGTCCCAGCCGTCGGGCGGCAAAGCACAAATCGAAGTGCGGTTTCTTGAAATTCAAGCGCGGGAAAGCGGTTTGTAGGTAGGGGACATCGAAGACGCTCCCAAAGAATGTGACGAGCATGTCGCTCTGCTCGAGCGCTTCGTGTAGACGGTCTTCGGTCAAATTCTCGCCGCGGATCAGGCTCTGCATACGTCCGTTCGCATACAGGCCTACCACCGTCACAAGGCCTTCGCGGGCCGAGTGGCCCGTCGTTTCAATATCCAGATACAACGCGCGATGACGGAATGTTTCGAACAAGCGCCAATGGTCACGACTCTTGAGGCAGGTACTAAAGAAGTCAGCCCCGCCGACAGCCAGACGAGATTGTGCGGTGGCAAGCGCTTCGTCGTACCAGCATTTCTTCGCACAGGAGATGTAGGGAATCACGGGACGGTTGAGAAAGGTCGACCAATCGGCGACGCCATCCTGCCACAGCCGGCGTTCTGTTGCAGGACCGATTCCCTTGAGCAGCACGAAGGTGGAGGTCAGCATCGTGGCGGCTGATTGTAGCCTTGATTTCACCGGTTAAACAAGCTAGAGTCCGCAATGGGAGCGGGTTTTCAATCGTCTTGTTGCAGAAGGAGAGCGTCTCCTCGTTGGCTGACCCCGGAAGGAAAATTCGCATCACGGTCGGACCCGTGCAAGTCGAAGCGGAGTTGAAAGGGAACAGGACCGCTCAGGAAGTGTACGCGGCGCTGCCCCTGGACGCGCCGGTCAATACCTGGGGGGAAGAATTTTATTTCAAAATCGACGGGGTCAAGGATTACCGGGAGACAGCGACGAGTCAGGTGAAGATCGGTGACGTCGCTTTTTGGGGGGCGGGACAAGTGCTCGCCATCTTCTTTGGGCGCACGCCGATGAGCATGGGCCCCGACCCTGTTCCGGCGGACCGCGTCAATGTCATCGGCCGCATCATGGGGGATCCGACGGTCCTGCGGCGGGCGATGGAAGCGCCGAGGATTCGGGTTGAGCGGGTGTGAGCCATGCGGTTGTCCAAAGAGCGGGTGCGGCATATGGCCGAAACCCTGACGGCACGGTTGGTCCAGGATGGTCATCTTGCCCTGACGGGAACGTCGAAGGCGCTTGTGGAAGCGTTGAATCAGGCCGTGACCGATGAGTTGTCGATCGAGGACCGGTTGAACGGCGAGGTCCGTCAGCTGCTCAAGGCCTATGAACGTGAAATTGAATCCGGTCAGGTCGATTACCAGAAAATGTTCACGATGATCAAGCAGAAATTGGTCCGTGAACGAGGCATCATATTGTAAAAAATGATCGTTCAAGAGACGAACGGATGCTGTCGGAAGACAAGGTCAGTCACCTCTCGCACGTCATTCTCTCGGCGGTAAAAAGGAGCCCGCTCGTCCAGGTCAAAAGCGAGGATGGGCGGATCTTAAAGGAGATCAAGCGCGTGCTCGCCAGCGAGTTGGCCCAGGAACAGGAGATTGACCGAAAAGTTCGGACCAAGCTGGGATCGTATTCACGCGGGATTGTCGAGGGCAGTCCGGAATGGGATGTCTTGTATCGTAAGACGTTTGAAGAGGAGTTGCGGAAGCAGGCAAAATGACGAGCTGGTTGATGCACGGAGGAATATGATGAAGACGTGGTCATTGATGCTCGCGCTTGTGGTGATTCTCGGCGCCGTAGGCTGTGCGAAAAAGGTAAGGCCCCTCGTTCCATTGGCGCTGGATTATGGTCCGACGCCGCAGGCCGTGACCTTTATCGAACAGGGAACCCAAGCCTCCCAGGCCCGACAGTTCG
>DASUXH010000172.1:0-3409 GCA_036378015.1 Nitrospira sp.
AGACAGTTGCGCATGATCAAGAACCGCCGAGGCCGCCTTCCAGACCAGATTGGTATGATCGACGGAGAGTCCATCCGAATTGCAGGTCAGCCTGATATCGCGATGCGACGAGGTGACTCGCATCGTCACCGCGTCTTCCAGCGCAACGGTCTGCATGATCGACCAGAGGTCGTGATACCCGTCGTGACGCTGACCCAAAATGCGAAGGATCAGATTGACTTTGGCAGGAGGATGAACGGTTACGGAAGCATCGGCGGGGAAGCGTGCTGACTGACCCTTAGTCACGGCCTCCTTTTATAGCATACTTTTCCAGCCGATAGCGGAACGACCTGGTGTTGAGTTTGAGCAGGCGGGCCGCCTTTTTCTTCACCCATTTTGAGCGCTCCAACGCTTTCATGAGGAGATCCTTCTCAATGCCGTTGATGAGACCTTCCAGGTCGAGGCCGTCTTCCGGCAGATCCGTCGGTACCCCTTGAGACTGCTGAGGGCTGACCGCATGATGCAACCATCCGCGAATGTCGGTGTCCGTGACCGAGGTCCCCGTCGAAAAAGCGACGACGCGTTCGATCAAATTCTCGAGCTCCCGTACATTGCCGCGCCATTCATGTCCCAAAAGGACATGCATGGCTTCCGGCACGATGGTCGGGGCGGCCTTCCCGCTTTCTTGGGCGAACTTTTCCAGAAAATGTCCGACGAGCAGCGGAATATCGCCCGCTCGAAGCCGAAGCGGAGGGAGACGGATGGGAATGACGTCGAGGCGGTAATACAGGTCTTCTCTGAACGATCCGTCTGCAACGGCCTTTTCGAGATCGCGGTTGGTCGCCGCAACGACGCGCACGTCAACCTTCATGTCTTGATTGCCGCCGACGCGACGAAATTCTCGCTCCTGAATCACACGCAGCAGCTTGACTTGGATTGCCGGCGTCGTATCGCCGATTTCATCGAGGAAAATCGTTCCGCCGTTGGCAATCTCGAACAAACCGGCCTTGTTGGCGACGGCTCCCGTAAATGAGCCCTTCATGTGGCCGAACAATTCGCTCTCGAGCAACGTCTCTGGAACTGCGCTGCAATTGACCGCAACAAAAGGCATCGCGCTGCGGACACTGTTATAGTGGATGGCGCGGGCGACCAATTCCTTACCCGTACCGCTTTCGCCGCAGATAAGGACGTTGCTCTTCGAATCAGCGACCTTGCGAACGACATCGAACACTTTTTGCATGGCTTCGCTTTGCCCGACGATCTGCGAGAACGACGACTGGCTGGCGATCTCGCGCTTGAGCAGCATGTTTTCAGTCGACAACCGGCGCTTCTCGAGGGCATTACGGATGATGAGCTGAACTTCGTCGACATGGAACGGCTTGGTGAGGTAATCGTACGCACCTTGCTTCATCGCCTCGACGGCCGAATCCGCCGTGCCGAATGCAGTCACCACCAGGACCACGGTGTCGGGCGACAATGATTTTACGGCCTTCAGGACATCCATCCCGTCGGCCTTGGGCATTCTCAGATCAGTAATGACGAGATCATAGATTTCTTTATTGACCTGGCCGATGGCTTGCTCGCCGTCGGAGACCTCGGTCACTTCATACCCGGCGCGCTTGAGCATGATGCTCATGACTTCGCGCAGGCTTTTCTCGTCATCGACGACTAAGATCTTTTCCACGGTGTTGGTCCTTCATGCCACAACCGCACGCCATCGCCGCCTGAACGAGGGAGACACACCACGAAGCGGGTCCCTCGCTCGACCTGGCTTTCCACTTTGATCCACCCGCCATGCAGATCCACGATGCGATGCACCGCCGCGAGTCCCAGGCCCGAGCCTTCCCTTTTCGTCGTGAAAAACGGCAGGAAAATCTTTTCGAGATTCTCGGGAACGATTCCCGCTCCGGTGTCCTGAAAGGCGATCTCCACAATATCGCCCTTGCGTCCTCCGGCATCGACGTGGCGAGACCCTGTCGTGATGGTCAGTGTTCCCCCGTCCGGCATGGCATCAAAGGCATTGGTGGCCAGGTTCCAGAACACTTGCCGCATCTGGTTCTGGTCTACTTGGGCCGAGAGCGCACCCCCGGCCAATGATGTTGCGATCATGATCTGTTTTCTGTTCCGGGCTTCATGTTGTACCAGATCCAGCGTCTCGGCAAGAATTTTGTCTATATTGTGCTCCGCCAAATCGAGCGCGGGAGGCCGCGCATACTGCAGGAACTCGGTAATGATGGCATCGAGGCGCGTGGCTTCGCGGATCGCGATGTCCATGAGTCGGCGATCAGTGGCATCGGCAATCGCTTCCTTGCGCAACATTTGCATCGCCCCCGCTAGGGCCCCTAAGGGATTTCTGATTTCGTGCGCCATGCCGGCCGACATCTCGCCAAGATTGGCCAGCCATTCTTTGCGACGCATTTCCTCTTCGAGATCCCGGATTTGAGTCAGATCCTTGAAGACCCCGACCAATCCGTGCGGCTCATCCTGCTCGTGCAACGGCGAAACGGTCATGCCAAGGACAAGCCGGTTGCCATTGGCTCCTTTGCATTCCACCTCAAACCGCGTCATGGGCACAGCTCCGACCGGTCTCTCGTCTACGGCTTCGTTCGGATGCCAGTTGAAGATTTCACGCCAAGAGCGTCCAAGCACTTGCCCGACAGAATAGCCTGTCACTTCCTGCGCGGCAGGGTTGAACGAGGTGACGGCGCCCATGGCATCCGCCGTGAACACCCCGCTGCTGATGCTCCGGACGATGTTCTCGTGAAAGGCCTGAAGGCGCGTCAATCCCTGTTCTTTTTCGCGCAAGGATTGGTCGGCCACATGAAGTTGTTCCGCCAGGGTTCCGCTCAACAGTCCGACGACCAGCAACGCCAGGGCATAGACTCCGAACGTTTGAAGCGTCGTTGCGGCGCTGACACGGCTAATCTGACCGGACCAATTCGGAGCCAATCCATAGAGCTGGGCATTGGCGGCGATACCGAAGACAATGATGCAGGTGCAGGCCGCAAAGAGTCCGACTCGACGTTGGGGGATCAAGCTGGCGACGGCCACGGTGATGACATACAGGACTGCAAACGGGCTCTCGACGCCGCCGGTACGCGCGACGAGAACCGTTTCCAGCAGGAAGTCAATGCCTACTTGCGTCCAAAAGAATGCTGTGAGGGAGGACGGAGTCTTGAGCACGCGGAGCAGGAGCGCGGAAGGAATCGTGAGAACATAGGTCAGGACGATCAGCGCATGGAAGGTTTCTACACGTGTGCCCGCCGCTTCAAAGGCTAGGGACACACCGAGCATCAGGGTGACGAACGTCACCCGCAGCCCCATCAACCAATGAAGCCTGGCGCGCAACTCATCCATCAGTTGTCGCGGTTAGAACATGCCCGACCGGCCCGGTGAGGCATTGTAGGAGTCTTGTGACGAGTGCAGCTGC
>DASUXH010000173.1:0-4164 GCA_036378015.1 Nitrospira sp.
ACGGAATCTCGGAGGGACCGGAGCCGGCTTGGACTTCCTTTCGGATCCGCCATGGGGCCACCTGGGACAAGCGACAACTCCTGGTAAATCGCAAAGTCCTCGTCTTGAACGGATTCTAACACTCGTTATTTTCACGGTCAACTAGACGCCCGATTCTCACGCATGAAATCAGAGGTTCCAGTCGATGATCACGGAGATGCGACAGCATCGAGTAGTGTTCTCGTCGCCGCTTCTGCATCTTCTGCGCCGAGGACGGCGGCGATGACGGCGACGCCGAACGCGCCGGCGGAGCGCATGTCGCGCGCGTGGGCGGCCGTGACACCGCCGATGCCGACGATCGGCACACGAACGGCTCTCGCCGCTTCTTCTAATTTCGAGAGACCGAGCGGGCGCCCGTACATGAGTTTCGACGGCGTCTCATAGATGGGACCAAAAACAATATAATCGGCTCCCTCCGCTTCGGCCCGCATCGCCTCGCTCACCGAATGGACGGAAACTCCGAGAACCCGATCGGTACCGATCAGCCGGCGCACCACGGACACAGGCAAGCTGTCGCTGCGCAGATGCACGCCGGCTCCTTCAACCGAGAGCGCGACGTCGATGCGGTCATTGATCAGGAGTTGGCTGCCGCGAGACCTTATGAGCCGCACGATCTGATCGGTAAGCGCGAGGAACTCCTTCGCACCGAGGTCGCGTTCCCGCAATTGAATGCAAGGGCTTCCGGCCTTCAACGCCTCCGCCAGGACGGAAAGCAATGGCCTGCCCTTCGTCTGTTGACGATCCGTGACAAGGAGCAGCCGGGACTTAAGCGACGGCATGGATGACCAGAGGAGAATGTCGGATCACTGGGAGGTTCTTGCACGATGTTCAAAGCGCTCGTCTCGGAGCGACGCGAGAACGACGCTTCCCTGGGAAAAGGCGTGTCTCCACGCGCCAGGGTCGGGCGGGTGAGATTGCCGTTTTCAGCAGCGTCCTAAAGCATGCCTTCGATGGGACTGCTCGCGGTCGCGTACAGCTTGCGCGGGATGCGACCCGCCTTGTAGGCAAGCCTGCCGGCATGGACCGCGTACTTCATGGCCTCCGCCATCGCGATCGGATCTTTGGCGCCTGCAATGGCGGTGTTCATAAGCACGGCGTCGGCGCCGTACTCCATGGCAAGGGCCGCATCTGAGGCCGTTCCGACCCCGGCATCGACAATGATCGGCACCTTGACGGTCTCCATGATGATTTTGAGGTTGTAGGGATTGCGGATGCCCAGGCCCGAACCGATTGGTGCCGCCAGCGGCATGACGGCGGGACAACCGATATCGACGAGCTTCTTGGCCACTATGGGGTCGTCGTTCGTATAGGGAAGGACAATGAACCCTTCCTTGATCAAAATCCCGGCCGCCTCAATCAGGCCGGCCGTATCGGGAAACAGCGTTTTCTCGTCTCCCAGCACTTCCAGCTTCACAAGGTCTGAAACGCCGGCCGCCCGAGCCAGCCGTGCATAGCGCACAGCATCATCGACCGTATAGCATCCGGCCGTATTTGGAAGGATCGTGTATTTTTTGGGATCAATATAATCGAGCAGGTTTTCTTTCGACCGATCCGTGATGTTCACCCGGCGGACAGCGACCGTCACCACGTCGGCGCCGGAGACTTCAATCGCTTTTCGTGTTTCGGCAAAATCCTTGTACTTGCCGGTTCCCACCCACAACCGGGACTTGAATTCCCGACCGGCAATCACCAACCGATCGTCATACATCGATCCGACCCCTTTCCATCCACCCGCCGGCGGTGAGTCAGCCGCCGCCGATGAAGCTCAAAATCTCCACCCGATCGCCCTCTTTCAGACTTCGGAGCTCGAAGTCCTTGCGATCGAGAATTTCCAGGTTCAGTTCCACGGCGACGCTGTCGGTCTTGATGTCCAGCTCCCGGAGCAAATCACCAACGGTCGAGCCGGACCGGCAACCACGTGGGAGGCCGTTGACCTGAATTTGTACGGCTCCCTCCATGCTCTCCCATCCTAGGGAACCGCAATTCAGGTTGTCAATCAACCCATCGGCGCCTTGCCTGTGTCGATGAAGACCCGGCAGAATGCGGGAGGAGAACCCAATGCCCGTGCACGAGCGCAATCGGCAACTCGCCGTACTCTTTCGATCGATCGCCGAGCTCCTCGCCGCTCAGCGAGCCAACCCCTACCGCATCCGCGCCTACCGGCGGGGCGCAGATGCCCTCCTGGCCCTCGACGAGGACGTGGCGCAGGTGGCGCAGCGAAATGCGCTGGAAGAAATCGACGGCATCGGTTCGGAGTTATCCCAGAAGATCGAAGAGTTTCTGAGAACCGGCAAGATCATGACGCTGGAGACGCTCCGCGTACCTCTGCCCGATCCGGTCAAAGACTGGGCGCAACTACCTGGCCTTTCTGAATCGCTGGTCGCGTATCTCTACAGTCGCCTCAATATTGCAACCCTCGCGGACCTCGAGAAGCTCGTCCGTTCTCACATGCTCCGGACGATGCCTGGGTTCTCCGGCTCAGAAGAGACCTTGCTTCAGGCTATCGAGGAGCTGCGTCGACGTCTCTTGTAATCAAGACGGCCGAAGCTCCTTGAAAATCTTCCAGGTTTTGAGCAACTCGACCGCCTTTTGCAGCTGGACATCCTGCTCCAGTGAGGGCTCACCGGAAAGATCAAGCGGTGGAGCAGTCGGGGCAGCGCCATTCTTTTGCACGCCGTCTTCGGCGCCTTTGGGCACCACCGCCGATTGCTCTTTTCCAGGACCGGCCACCGGCGGTTTTGACGCCTTGCCGTCAGCTTCTTTGTCTCCAGGCTTCCCTTCGGCTTTGGCCACCGTAGTGGGCGGTTGCGGCTTGATCACGATGTCGGGCGTGATGCCGGTTGATTGAATCGAGCGGCCTTTCGGCGTGTAGTACTTGGCCGTGGTCAGCCTGAGCCCTGATCCGTCACCCAGCGGAAGAATCGTTTGTACCGATCCCTTTCCGAATGAGGTCGTCCCCACGATCACGGCGCGTCCGTAATCTTGCAAAGCGCCGGCCACAATTTCGGATGCGCTGGCCGATCCTTCGTTGACGAGGATGATCATCGGCGAGTCATCCATCTGGTCCCTTCCCTTGGCAAACCATTCATCCTTCTTGCTTTCACGGCCCTTGGTGTAGACTACCAGCTTGCCATTCGGCAGGAATTGCTCGGACACCTCCACGGCGGCCGTCAACAACCCGCCGGGGTTGTTGCGCAGATCGAGGATCGTGGACTGTACTTTTTGATCCTTGAACTGCTTCAAGACCCTCCCCAAGTCCCGACCGGTGGCCTCCTGGAACTGCGTGAGTTTGACGTACCCGATGTTTTCCATCACTTTTGATTTGACGCTCTCAATCTTGATGGTGTCCCGCACGAGCGTGAATTGAAGCGGATCCGCGGCTCCGTCCCGCTGGATGGTAAGATTGACCTTCGTACCCTTGGGCCCCCGCATCTTCTGGACGGCGTCCATGAGCGAGAGATCCTTCGTGGATTCATCGTTGACTTTCGTGATGAAGTCACCAGCCTTGATACCCGCCCGCTGCGCCGGTGTCCCATCGATCGGCGCGATGACGGCCAAACGGTTTTCTTTGACGCCGATTTGAATTCCGACGCCCCCGAACTCTCCCTTGGTCTCGACCTGCATTTCTTTGTACATTTCGGGAGTCATGTAGGCCGAGTGAGGATCGAGTGTCGAGAGCATTCCGCGAATGGCTCCCTGGACGAGGTCCTTGACCTTCGTATCATCGACATAGTTTTTCTGGACCTGCGTCAAGACCTCGGAAAACGTCCTCAGCTCCTCGTACGTCTCGGTGGCATGTCCCGTTCGTTCCCAGCCCTTGCCGATCAACACACCGGACAGCAAGGCCACCATGACCATTGGACCCAGCATCCAGAATCGCCGCCGTTGGTTCTGTTCCATCATATGCGTCCTTTCGCCCGCACAGTCCTTTGTTGCTCCATTATATGTCGTGTTCTGTCTAGCGTTTCGCCAACCATTGGAGAGGATCGACCGCTTCGGTGCCTTCGCGCAATTCGAAGTATAGAGTATTTTCCCCCGTCATGCCTGTGTCTCCTGTCTCACCGATGGCCTGCCCGGAACCCACGACCGCCCCCACCGACGTCAGAATCTTTGAAGCGTGGGCAT
>DASUXH010000174.1:0-11524 GCA_036378015.1 Nitrospira sp.
GTAGATATCAAGCACTGTATTTCTATTCCTTCCAACGCGGTCCTCCGATAGTCCTCTAACCGGCATCTCCTCGTAGTCAAAAGGGCCTGTGGCTCATTGCACAGGCTCGTCCACTTCGCAAACCAGGAATGTTGAAATACATGACCTTCATTTTCTATTTCATAGCCGCGTTGTCGGCTTTCATGGCCATAGAAAGCAATTCTGCTCACGCTTCGTGTGGCTCAGTCACCTGCTTTGTTGTCATAGGATCGCAGCAGCAGGTTTCGCCGGCCGGTGTCTTGACGGCGAACTTGACCTATAACTACACGCCGAACGGCCTTCCGCCCGATGGGGCAAACACCATTCCCTATGCAAATCAGCAGACCAAGCAACTCATTCTGGGAAATACTCCGGTCAGTAGCCTCGAAACAATCATTCAGACGGCAGCTCTAGACCTGAACTACGGCCTCACCGAACAGATCGGCATTGAAGTCATGTTGCCTTACAAGTCCGTAAATTCAATCGGCCAATTCGGGCCAGGGACCGTATCGAGCTTCAAGGATGACGGCTTGGGAGACGTTCTGGGAAAACTCAAATATAACGTCCTTCCGACTCTGCGAAGCATGGTTGTCTTGGAGATGGGCGTCTATTTCCCGACCGGCACATATCAACAGAGGGGCGTGAATGGTCAGTATGCAGAATCCACACTGCAGCTTGGTCGAGGGGCCTTCGGCTTTCAGCCTGGAATCTACCAAACATACGAAATCATTCCCCATCGACTGAACCAATTTCTGCAAGCCACCTGGCGCTACAACCTCCGCAATTCTGACGGCTATCAATTTGGTCAGGAATACACGCTCAACGCGGGATTGAACATCGTGACCTTGCCATGGCTCACGTTCACAGAACAAATCAATTTCCGCTACAAGACGAAGGACAACATCCAGGCGGCGCTCTATCAACTTGCGGGTCCACCCATAAACCGAGCGATTCTCATCGATGGCAATCTCACCGATCGACCTGTGCCGACGACGAACTTCACATACGCCGCGTTTTCGACAGGCGTGCTGATAAATCTCTGGGATTTCGCTCAAGCATACTTTATCGCCCAGATTCCTTTTTATCGGAACTTCAACGGCAATCTTCAGTTGGAGACCAGTTATGTCGGCGGGCTGACCAAATACTTCTCCACTCCACCACTCTTTTCGAAAGGCAGCTGAGGTTGGGGATAGGACCGATGTTTTCACATGTCACTCCACATCGTCTCGTGAGACTGAGACGCGTCCTGGCGCGCACGGCTGCGACTACGTGCATTTTGTTATGGATGGCCTGGTCTCTGACGGTAGCCGTTGGAAGTCCAGGGCCGCAGTGGAATGACTCCCATTGTCCGCAAGGGCCGGCGAATCATCACAACGGACAAGGCCATTGTTTTTGGCACTGCCATGCGATCGATGCCAAGACCGTGTTCTTGGGTGATCGAAGAAGGGTGGATCTCCCGATAGGAGAGCTTCCCTCGCAAGATCAATTACTGTCTGATCCCAGACTTTCACCGATTGGCATTATTCCTCGTGGTCCTCCGCCAGTTGCTTGAATCAGGAAGCTGCGAGTCGATTAAGTCACATTGTTTATCTGTGGAGCATTGGGACAAGAAAGGGGCAGATCATGAAAAGCGCTCAGCAGGGGGGAAGTCTAGCAATAGCAGCACTAACGTTGGTGGTATTGGTCAATTGCAGTTCGAGCGATTCGAGCGCTCCGGCTTCCACGACAGGTGGGAGCGCGGCATTGCAGGGGCCACAGGTGTTGGTCAACAACACCGGTGACAAGACCTTGACGAGTATCTTGATGAAGGGCGACTCCGGCAATGCGGTCGTCGGCACGATCGATGCCGCGAAATTCGGCAATGTGGCGCTGGGTGACATGCAGTTTTCGGAAGGAGAATGGCTCTTTGTCAATCTCGGGGCGGGTAATGCCGTGGCGTTCATTGATCCCCTGACCGGAGCCTTTCCCGTCCATGAAGCCAATCTGATGACCGGCACGCGCCCAGTGCACATCTACCGCGACCCCAATGATGGTGAAGTCATTTGGTCGATCAATGACGGTGACAACACAGGAGGTACTGCCACACCGGGGGACGATTTGGTGAATTGCGCAGCGCACGAGGGAGGATCAGTCACGGTGATCCACAATTCACATCTTGGTCCTGGAGGCAACGTCCCGCGTATTTTAGGAACGACCTGTGTACTGGCTGACGGCCACAAGGTCACCGCATTCTCGTCGGGAGCGGGGATCCCCAGGCGGGCATTCGTCTCCAGCGAAGTAGGAGGTGAGGTTGCCGTCATTGACAACGATGAGACGTCAGTCAACTATCGTAAGATGATCGCCCGAATCGATCTGTGCAAGTCGGCCAAGGAACCGGCGCCCTGTAACGATGAATCGGCGACACCCCTTACAACGGCATTTACGCCGAACACCTCTGCACCGCACGGGATTCGGTGGTCTCAGCTGACCAAGAAGATTTACAGCATCCAGGAAGGGTACGACGAAATTGCCGAAATCGATCCCACCACACTAGCGATCACCAATACGTTTGATCTGACCGGCACTCCTTACACGGCCTATGGGATTAGTCCTGATGGCAGGTTTTTACTCTTGCGCGGCGATACGACGCCGCCGAGCGGTACGAAGCTGGGCGTTCTTGATCTTGGTCAGACGCCGCCGGTGCGTACGGACTTTACCATTGCTGCCCTCGACGGAACGGCTCCAGGTTCGTTCAAATTTTCGCCGGATGGGAAGCGCTTCTACATCCTCGCCGGCAATACGGCCACGGCAACGAAGAAGGATCGCCTGTTTGCGTTTGATTCCTCGACACTCACGGCTACGCCACCTGCCCTCACGCTCCTACAGGAAATTGTACTGGTCGCTGGAGGTGCGCACAGCATGGACGTGCTGGCGCAGGGTGCCCCCGGCGCCGGAATAGCTCAGTATGTCGTCGTCTCCAACAGCACGGCCAATTCGGTTTCAATCATCAATGCTGCTGACAACACGATCAAACAGAATGTGCCGGTTGGGCCTGTGCCTGGCGCGGTGGTGATTTACTATCCCGGGGCTGCGGCGGCGAACAATCAAGCAACTTCGTCGTTGATATCAGGAGGCGGGGCTGTCACTTCATCCCCGCTTCCTGAGCGCCTCGACGACTACGGAATGAGGTACTAGCGAGATTAGTCGCAGAGATCGAAGGCCGGTCCTAAGCCCTCGTCGAAGAAGATTTCGTGGACTGCCGACGGACGCCGCAAGCGGCCGTCGGCATTTTGTTCGAACGGTTCATCAGCCTCGTCTTATTGCCATCCACGAACTGCATAGCCGCGACCCATCAAACAGCGTTCGATCGCATCTCGATAGGCCTGTCGTGACGGCCAAATGTGATGAGGAGAATCGACTGTCCCGAGCACAACCCCGTTTGACGACGATCCGATGGGGGGAAGCCATCGAGGCTGTATGCTCACTGGGGCGACTTTGTTCGCTTCCAGTCGACAAGCCTGGAGATCTTCAGTGACGGCCGGCTCTTCATTAGACAGTGCCTCGTTATTGCGTTCGAGAATGGGTTGCGGAATATGGGCACCGTGAGAGCAACTCACAAGCAATGTCACGGTCATCATAGCCAACAGGTATCGTTTCATTCACATTCTCTTCCACTGAAGAGAAATTCTATGCCTTCACGCAAGGGACGGCAAGCGCGTGTGGGGATACACTGTTTCTCGCGCCAGCGTCATTCACTGAGGGTGAGAACATCCAACCGTGTGGTTAACGTTGCATCATCACTCGGTTGATTTCGCCTATTCCTGACCTTATAGTTGGCTCACAGCTTCTCATTGTCCTGGAGCGCGCTCTTGACGGTATCGGTACGACCACTGCTCCTCATGACGATCATCGTGGCGGCGCTTCTCTTTCCAGGGGTCCTTCCTGCCGGAACGTCCTCGGATTCAAGCAAACGCGCCGTCGAGCATGCGACTGAACTCTGGAAGGGCGGCGATGCCGATGGGGCGATCGGCTATTTGCAAAAATCGACAGAATCCAACCCGTCTGCGGAGGCCTATCACCTGTTGGGGCAACTCTATTTCAAAGCCAAGAAAAAGCCGCGCGAAGCCGCCGAAGCGTTCTCCCATGCACTTAAGCTGAAACCTGCGTATCCCGATGCGCTCAATGATCTGGCAGAGGTGTATCTCGCACAAGGCAAGACTGCAGAGGCGGAACAGACGCTCAAGCGAGCCATCGAGGTCGATCCGAAGCACGAAGACTCCTATCTCGATCTTGCCCGGCTCTATGAAAGCCGGCACGACAATCCCACTGCGGTGCAGGTCTACCAGCGCCTGCTTGCCGTTCGTCCGAACAGCGCCGCCGGACTTTTTGGGCTGGCAATGTTGTACGAAGCAGAGGGCAACAACGACTCCGCGCGGGACCTGCTCGTCCGGCTCACGAAGGCCCATCCCACAAACGCCGACGGATGGTATCAGGCGGGCCGTTTGGCAGAACGGAACAACGACCTGTTGGAAGCCGCCTATGCCTATCGGCAGGCGATTGCCGCCAAACCGAACCTCGTCGATGCCCATTATAATTTGGGATTCATTCTGCGCAGCCAGAACAAACCCAGTGAAGCCGAACGGGAGTTTCTCGAAGTCATCCGTTATCGGCCGGAATATGCCGAGGCGCATATGAATCTCGGTGTGATCTATACCAGCATGAACAAGCTCGAAGAGGCGGAGCAGGAGTACGAGAAGGCCGTCGCCCTAAAGCCCGACTATGCCGAAGCTCACTACAATCTTGGCGTGTTCTACGAACTGCACCGGAAAGACATGCCCCGCGCGCTCGCGCAGTATCATAAGTACCGAAATCTCGGCGGCCGGGACGATCGTGTGGAGCGGATTATCGGCACTGCCGGCCGTTTATTTGAGAGGATTTGGTCATTGGTCGGTTGGGGAGAGCGCTCTTTGCCGAATGACTATTGACTGATGACCCTTGACCTCGCACATCACCAGCGATAGGGCCAGGGTCCCCAATACGGAGTACCATAAGGTCCCCAATAGCTTCCGGCACCCATATAAGGATAGTAAGGCCGCCTCCATCTCATAGATGCCTCGCGCGGAGGCAGAACCTCGATGTGGCGGACATCGATGACCGGGTACGTGTATTCGGTCTCATCGAGGGGCAGGGTCATGGAACCGGTTACCTCGCCGGACACCATCACCAGCGTGCCAGGTGGAAGCGTCGCAGGATCGAGAAATTCCCTGTGCATGGCGATGAAGCGACCTTGGGACTGAGTTCGGTCGGTACCTAGGTGTTCCGAACGGTCGAGCGGAAGTTGTAGGATCTCAACACGTGTCCCTTCCTTTAGCCGCCTGGCGGTAAGCACCTCTCCACCGAAGACCACCGACTGGCCCCTATAGGAATCGGGGGCGGCTTTGAGTTGAAGAAAAGGAATCGCGCTAGAGGACGGGCTCTCCTCGGCATGCTGCCCGGCGCATCCGATGATGCCAAGAGAGAGCGCGACGCCGACGGCAATGTGGCGTAAAGGACCGGACACCATAATAGACGAATTATAACAAACAGCAAAGTGCGGGAGGTATTGGATATAATGACCGGCCACTGCATTCAGAAAGGAGCGGGCATGGAGAAAGTCGCACGATGGACTGGCATGACGTTAATCACTGGAACTCTGTTGTCGGTCGTTTTCCTTTCCAGTGTAGGGACGGTTTTCGCCGCATCTCCGGAATTGAAGGGCAAGTATGAAATTTTGAAGGATGAGCGTTCGACTCACCAGAACGGAAAGGTGAAGTTGGTGGAGTTCGCAGATTTCTACTGTCCGCATTGTCATCATTTTGACGGAGAAGGTCTGCCGATTCTCGAAAAGGAATTCGGCAAAAAGCTCGAAACCACGATGGTCGGTTTTCCGGTGATCAGGGGAAAACTGCCGACTCCGTTCGACATGTATGAACAGGCCAAGCTGATGGGCAAAGGGGATGAGATGAAGAGGGTGCTGTTCCGGACGATTCACCAGGATAAGGTGACCGGTGTGCTCGATCGCTCGATACGGGAAGTCCTGATCAAGGAAGTCGGGCTCAATCCCAAGGCCTTCGAAGAGGGGATGGCCAGCGGAAAGCCGGCTCAGCTTTTCGAGGAAGGGAAGAAGTGGGGAGAGCGGATCAAACTGCAGCAAACGCCGACCATTCTCTTGGACGGCAATATCAAGGTGGACAAGATCGATCCGGACAACCTAAAGCTTGTGATCCAAAGCATCCTCGACGCGGACGGAAAAAAGTGATCGGTCTGAGTGACGAGTACGAGGGAATACCTCTTGTAGGATGGTCAAAATGACTGTCATTCTCCACCCGCCTGACCTCGAAGCGCCGAGACGCTTCGTTCCCCGAGAGGCCGCAGCGAGTGAAAGGCCGAGGCTTAATTGAGCGATGGCGATCGATCCTATTTGCGGCATGACCGTCGATCCGGCGACCGCTGCCGGACGATACGAATACAAGGGCGTCACCTACTACTTCTGCGCCAAGTCCTGTCTCGAAACGTTCAAGGCTGATCCCGAGCGCGCACTGCGTCCCACCACGTCAGGCCTGATCACCCTCGGCAAAAAGCCATCCATCCCGATCATGCCACACGGCCCTGCGGCTGAGCGTGGATCTGTCGATCCTGTATGCGGAATGACCGTCAAGGCTGAAAGCGCCGCCGGGTCCTACGTGCACCAGGACAACACATATTACTTTTGTTCCGCCGGCTGTTTGGCCAAGTTCCGCCAGGATCCCGCCGCATTCCTGATTCCGCCAGACCAGCGCATCACGACACCGACCCTGGCTCCGCCCGGTTCCAAAGTGGAATACATTTGTCCGATGGATCCTGAAGTTGTGTCGACCGAGCCAGGGGCTTGTCCGATCTGCGGGATGGCCTTGGAACCCAAAATCGTCACATTGGAGGAGCGGCCGAACCCCGAGCTTCTGGATATGTCGAGGCGGTTTTGGATCAGCCTCGGCCCGGCATTCCTTGTGATGATCTTGGCGATGGCTGACATGACTCCGGCTGGCCAGGTCGTGAACGGTCCCATGAAAAACTGGATTGAACTGGCGCTGGCGACACCGGTCGTGCTGTGGGGAGGCTGGCCATTTTTTGAACGAGCCTGGAATTCGATTGTGCATCGGGCGCCGAACATGTTCACGCTGATCGGCCTCGGGACCGGGGCCGCCTACGGCTATAGCATTCTTGCCACCATCGTGCCCGGCATCTTGCCCGCTTCCTTCCAGGCTTCCGATGGTTCAATCCCTGTCTATTTCGAAGCCGCGGCGGTCATCACCGTGTTGGTGCTGTTGGGACAAGTCTTGGAATTGCGCGCGCGGGGCCAAACGACGTCCGCCATGAAGGGATTGCTGCGTCTGGCGCCTAAGACCGCCAGGCGCGTCGAGAGGAGCGGCCAAGAGAGTGATGTGCCGCTCGAGCAAGTGAAGGTCGGAGAACGCCTGCGGGTCCGTCCGGGTGAACGGGTGCCTGTGGACGGCGTCGTCATTGAAGGTGCGACCTCGGTCGATGAATCGATGGTCACAGGAGAATCTTTCCCAGTCGAAAAACCGCCTGGCGCTCCGGTGACAGGCGGCACGATGAACGGCGCCGGCAGCATCCTGATCAGGGCCGAACGTGTCGGCCGAGATACCTTACTGGCCCGCATCGTCCAAATGGTGAGCGACGCGCAGCGAAGCCGCGCGCCGATCCAACGCGTCGCCGACCGCGTGGCCGGCTACTTTGTTCCCGCGGTCGTTGCGGTGTCGATCTTGACGGCCATCGCGTGGGCCCTCTGGGGGCCTGAGCCAAAGCTCGCGTATGCGCTGGTCAATGCCGTAGCGGTCCTGATCATTGCCTGCCCTTGTGCGCTTGGGCTCGCGACGCCGATGTCGATCATGGTGGGGACAGGACGTGGGGCGACGGCCGGCGTCCTTATCCATAAGGCGGAAGCTCTCGAAGTGCTCGGCAAAGTAGACACGCTGGTGTTCGACAAGACCGGGACGCTTACTGAAGGGAAACCCAAATTGGTTTCGATTCGCTTCGTACCACCCTGGAGCGACGCAGAAGTTTTGCGGCTTGCCGCAGGGCTCGAGCGCCGCAGTGAACATCCGGTCGCCTCGGCCGTCCTCGCCGGGGCGGAGCAGAGGGGGCTGACGCCGGCAGAGGTCAAGGAATTCCGCTCGATCACCGGCTATGGAGTCAGCGGTTTTGTCGACGGGCATGCCGTCGCAGTGGGGACATCGGCACTGCTTCGAGAGCAGTTGAACATCACGGATTCAGGGCTGACCGTCCTGGAAGAGGAAGCGGCGCGCTTGAGAGCAGAGGGACAGACGACCGTCTTCGTCGCCGTGGACGGTAAGGCCGCAGGACTCCTTGGCGCGGCTGATCCGGTGAAGCCAACCACCCCGGAGGCGGTCCGGCTGCTCAAAGACCTGGGTGTACGGATGGTCATGGTGACCGGTGATCACCAGCTGACGGCCGAGGCGGTCGCCAGGCAGCTGGGCATCAGCGATCTGTTCGCGGGGGTGCTACCGGAAAAAAAAGGCGCGATCGTCGCGGATCTCAAAGCGCAAGGCCGTGTGGTCGCAATGGCAGGCGATGGCATCAACGATGCGCCGGCATTGGCGCTGGCCCATGTGGGGATCGCCATGGGAACTGGAACGGACGTCGCCATGCAGAGTGCAGGAATGACGCTCGTGAAAGGGGATCTGCGTGCGCTTGCTCGGGCCATCCGGCTCAGCCGGGCCACCATGAGAAACATCCGCCAGAATCTCTTTTTCGCCTTCATCTACAATCTGGCTGGGGTTCCGGTCGCAGCCGGCGTCTTGTATCCGGCGTGGGGACTGTTGCTCAGTCCGATGATTGCCAGTGCCGCCATGACCTTCAGCTCCGTCTCCGTGATCGCCAACGCGCTTCGTCTGCGCCATGTAGATTTATGAGTGCGTCCTCCCTGCCTCCATGCTAGGCTACGGCATTTCTTAAACCTTCACGAGTGTTCTGAAAGAATGGGTGGTATGTCCGGTGCTGTCCGTTTCCTCGTGCGACTGGTCGCTGCGGGGATGCTCCTTCTTGCCCTAGCCAATTCGGCCGAGGCGGCCGGTCGGCTGCTTTCCATTGCCGGCGGCAATGATCTCCAAAATCAGGTCAAGATAACGGCATCAAAAGTGATTCCGGCCGTCGTCAGCATCGCGTCGACGGTCATGGTGCGCGATCAGGCATTCAGCGACGAAACCCTGCCCTTCGGATTGTTCAAGGAACCGCCGGCTCGGCGCCAGTATGGACAGGGCTCCGGCGTCATCGTCTCTTCCGACGGCTACATCGTCACCAATAACCATGTGGTCGCAGATGCGGTGGACGTGGAAGTGATTTTGGCCGACCGCCGGCAATTCAAAGGCAAGGTTGTGGCCACGGATCCCAAGACCGACGTCGCAGTGGTGAAGATTCAGAGCACCAACCTGCCGACCGTGGCCTGGGGCGATTCCAGCAACCTCGCCGTCGGTGATTTCGTGCTGGCGATCGGAAATCCCTTGGGACTCAGCCGGACGGTGACATTCGGCATCGTCAGCGCCGTCGGGCGTGCGGACGTCGGCGTCGCTGACTTTGAAGATTTCATTCAAACGGATGCTCCGATCAACCCGGGCAACTCGGGCGGTGCGCTCGTGAACACGAACGGAGAACTCGTCGGCATCAATACGGCGATTGCCAGTCCTACGGGCGGCAGTGTGGGAGTCGGCTTCGCGATCCCGAGCAATATGGCCAGGACAGCCATGCAAAGCTTGATTAAGACCGGACGGGTCGTTCGGGGCTTTCTCGGCGCGTCGACTCAGGACGTCACGCCGCTGCTCGGTAAGATTTTCAAGCTGCCGGATGTCAAAGGTGCCATCGTCACCGACTTGCAGGCCAAAGGATCTGCGGAAAAGGCCGGGCTGAAACGAGGTGATGTCATCGAACGGTTCGACGGCCGCGATGTCATGGATAGCGGCCATCTTCGCAATCTCATGGCGGCCGCGACGATCGGCAGCAGGCATCGGTTGGATCTCATGCGCGACGGCAAGACGATTCAAGTCGATTTGACCGTACAAGAAGCTCCGCGCGAGCGCACGAAGAAGGCACAGGCCGCGGCGACGACCGGTTCGGGCGCTCATCCGCTTTCGGGAGCGGTCTTCGACGATATCACACCTCCGCTCGCTCGTCAGATGGATCTGCCGGTCAACAGCGGAGTCGTGGTGACCGATATCGAAGAAGGCAGTCTCGCGGAATCCTCCGGTCTTCAGCCTGGCGACGTCGTTCTGGAACTAAACCGACAGCCCATCCCCAACTTTACTTCGTTTCAACGCCTCGCCGATCCGATGAAATCGAGCGATCTCGCCCTTCTCCTCGTCAATCGTCAGGGTACAATTCTGTATATCCCCGTGCGCGGAGAATAACGCGCCGGCAGTATCCTTGGCTCAGGTCGCGCGCCGTTTCCGACGAGCCGTTTTTGCCGCCTGTTTATCCAAAGCCCTCCGGGTGCGTTTGGGCAGATGCGCGATCGTGCGTCTCCGCTTCGCTGCACCCGCTGCCTTTTTGATGTTGCGGCGCGCCGCCGTTCGTTGTTTTGCCGTCGCCATAGTTCCTCCTTCGAACTCCAGGTTGAATCCCTTTCGATCCTCACGCCCTCTCGTCAACCGGACTCAGGAGAACCGGCGCAAGGGCAGCAGATGACGACCACGACCATCATGGCGAAGCCGGTGACGTCTCGCACCTAGCAATTGCCCCAAGCTTCTTACCTAAAATCGACGTCTGTCTTCGTGTGCAATTGACTCCCTGATAGCGTATCCCTATACTCCGTAGCACGAATTATAGAATCGTAGCATCGTATGAAAAAGCTCGTTCGATTCGGAGTCTCCTTAGATCACCATCTGCTCGATGATTTCGACGATATCGTTCGGCGGCGGAAGTATGCGACGCGTTCCGAAGCGCTGCGCGATCTCATCCGTGATCAACTGGTGAGCCAGGAATGGAGCAGTGATACCAATCATGAGGCGGTCGCGACGATCACCTTCGTCTATGACCATCATGTGCGGGATCTCACCAGAAAGCTCACGCATATCCAGCATGACTTCCAGGGGCACATCATGGCGGGCATGCATGTCCATCTGGATCACGACCACTGTCTGGAAGTCCTGGTCGTCAAAGGAAAGGTTTCAGAAATCCGGGAAGTCGCCGATGCGTTGGTCACCGTGAAAGGCGTCAAGCACGGCAAGTTGACCATGACCACGACAGGCAAGGGGCTCGTGTGAATCATGCGCGTGTGTGTCATCGATGGCCGAGGGGGAGGGCTTGGACGTCGCTTGGTAGCCGGGTTGCAGACAAAATTGGGAAGGCAGCACAAGATAGTGGCGCTCGCGACCAACGCCGTTGCTGCTAAAGCGATGAAACAGGCCGGTGCGTGGTCCATAGGAGTGGGGACGGAGGCCATCGCACAGACTGTGCCGACCGTGGATGTGATCGT
>DASUXH010000175.1:0-3058 GCA_036378015.1 Nitrospira sp.
TCTGCATGAGATCTATCAAGAGTTGGGCACACGATATGGAAAATCCGGACTGCGGAAGCCAACCGAGGGAACGCCATGAGCGATTGTCTATTTTGCAAAATTGTCCAGAAAACGATTCCGGCCAAGGTCGTGTATGAGGACGACCGCACGTTGGCCTTCGACGATATCAACCCGCAGGCGCCCGTCCATACGCTGATCATTCCCAAGGAGCATGTGGCGGCTGTGCAGGACTGCCGCGATCAGAATGCCAATCTCCTGACTCACCTCTTACTGACCTGCACCAACGTGGCGAAACAGAAAGGATTGGCGGGGTCCGGGTACCGCATCGTGACGAACACCGGACGAGATGCGGGCCAAACGGTGCTCCATCTTCATTTTCATGTCCTCGGCGGCCGTCACCTGAGCTGGCCGCCCGGTTAGTGCGGACCTCATACTACTCCGGCCTTTGCCCTTGCGTTGACAGATTTCCTCTAGGTCTGTTAACCTGACCGGTCAATTTTTTCGATCACTTACGCATACCGAATCCACCGGTTTGGTGGAGCTGAGGAGCTGCGTCTCCCATGGGCCGAGGCCTGATTTCTGAAGAGCTTATCAATCAGATCAGAGACCGGATCGACATCGTAGACATCGTTGGGCAGCACGTCAGTTTGACCCGCGCCGGACAGAATCTGAAGGGTCTTTGCCCCTTCCACCAGGAAAAGAGTCCGTCGTTCTCGGTGAGTCCGAGCCGACAAATCTTTCATTGTTTCGGCTGCGGCGCCGGGGGGAATGTGTTTACGTTTTTGACCCGGATCACCGGTGCAAGCTTTCCCGAGACGGTGCGCGATCTCGGCCGAAAGGTCGGGATCGAGGTGCAGGAGCCGACGGCTGATTCGGGATTTCAGACACAACAAGCCCATCGGACCGAGCATGTCAACCAGACGGCTGCTCGATGGTTTCAGGAGAATCTTCGAAACGATCTGGCCGGTGCGGAGGCGAGGGCGTATTTGACCGGACGAGAGATTCACCAATCCACGATCGACCAGTTTGGCGTCGGTGCCGCCCCGGCGGACTGGGACGCCTTGAGCAAGGCGATGGTGAAGCAAGGGTTTACCGCTCAAGACTTGGCTGCGGCGGGGCTGGTGATCGCACGGGACAATGGCAGCGGCTATTATGACCGTTTTCGCGGGAGGGTCATGTTCACGATCACCGACTTGCGCAAGCGGGTGGTGGGATTTGGCGGCCGTGTGCTGGGAGAGGGAACGCCGAAGTATCTGAACTCGCCCGATACGCCGCTCTTCAAGAAGGGACAGACGCTCTTTGCCCTCGATATGGCCCGAGAGGCCATTGCCCGTACGAAGACCGTCGTTGTCGTGGAAGGTTATTTCGACGCCATCGCTTTGCATCAGGCCGGCCTCACCCATACAGTCGCTACGCTCGGCACCGCGCTCACCCCTGAGCACGTGCAGGTCTTGCGGCGATTCGCCTCGAAGGTGGTGCTGCTGTTCGATCCAGACGCTGCGGGTGTCCGGGCTGCGCTCCGTGGGCTGGATCTGTTCGTCAACAGCGGACTTGGGGTCAAGGTCGTCACATTACCGGCGGGAGACGATCCTGACACCTACGTGCGGAAAGAGGGACCGGAAGCGTTTGTCCTTCTGGAGCAGCAGGCGCCCAGCTTGTTGGATTTTGCGCTTGAGCAAAGTGTGAAAACCGCTGAAGGCAGCACGATCGAGGGGCGCATCCGCAGCGTCGACGAAATTCTGAAAATCTTGCAGAAGAGTGAACATCCTATCGAGCGCGAAGAGCGGATTCGGCTCGTCGCCGAACGGTTCGGCATCAATCAGCAGCGGCTCATTGATCGGTATCCCGCATTGAAGGACAAATCCCGGCCGGCTCCCGCTTCATCGAAAGCAGTTGCGCCGGTGGCTGCTTCCAAGGGCGCCCCTGAAGAACGCGACCTGGTGTATTTCATCCTGCATGGCCAGCTGTCGCCTTCCGATATACGGAGGCTGCGCCCGGAAGCTTTCTCGATTCCGGCCTGCCGGAAGATCGTCGAGCGGGCGCTGGCAAGTCTCGAACAGGATGGACGAGTGAGCCTTCGCAAAGTACTCGACAGCACCGTTGATGATCCGGAGTGCGGCTCACTGGCGACGGAGTTGTCCATGCGCGAAGAACATTTTGACGATGCGCGCGCCCACATTCAGGGGTGTCTCAATACGATCGACCGCAAGCGAGCGGAGGCCGTCCTGCGCGACCTCATTGGTCAACTCAAGGCGGCGGAGCGCGAAGGACGGGTTGAAGAAGCCCGGGCTTTGAATGCGCAGGTCAACGAATTACGGTCGCAAAAGGCCGGACGGCCTGTAGGAACGCTGTCTTTGGTGAAGGAGTAAGTATGGCGAAACAAGAATTGCTCGTGGAAGTCAAGAAGCTCATCGCGATCGGCAAGGAGAAGGGCTTTCTGACCTACGACGAGCTCAACAGCACGCTGCCGGCGGAAGTCGTCTCATCGGAGCAATTCGGCAGCATCATGACGATGTTCGGTGAAATGGACATTGAGATCGTCGATGCGCCAGAAGGCGAACGTCAGCAGAAAAGCCGCAGCGCCGCCGAGCCGGAAGAGGCCGGCGACGATTCAGACGAGGGCGATGCGGGAGAAGACAGCGAAAAGGAGATCGACCTGACGCCGGGGGCCTTGAGCCGGACCGATGATCCGGTAAGGCTCTATCTGAAGGAAATGGGCAGCGTCGCGCTGCTGAGCCGGGAAGGCGAGATTGAAATCGCCAAACGCATTGAGGAAGGAAAGCGCGACATCGCGTTCGTCATTTACGGCATGCCGATGACGATCGAGTTCATCCTCTCGCTGCGGGACCAGCTCAAGAACGGCAAGATCGACGTCCGCGAAATTGTGCCGATTCAGGAAACGGAGGAGGACTTCGAGGAGGAGGAAGTCGAGCGAGACTATGAGGAATTACGCCTCAAAACTCTGGAGGGGCTGAACACCGTCCGGAAGGTGTCCACATCTCTCAAGAGCTTGTATGAGAAGACGCGCCAGGCTGCGAAGGATCCGGCAAAACTGAAA
>DASUXH010000176.1:0-3180 GCA_036378015.1 Nitrospira sp.
AGGTATTGCCCGCCATGATTAAAACCGCCCCCTAAGGATGTTCAACATGGCTGCTAGCGGCCATTTTCAACATCCTTTACTCCAGGAGATCGAGCTTGATTCGCAGTTCCTTCAACTGATCAGGCGCAACAGCGGACGGAGCGTCGGTCAATGGGCATTGGGCGCGCTGAGTTTTTGGGAACGCAATCACGTCGCGGATCGAGTCGGCGCCGCCGAGTAACATGATGAGCCGGTCGAGACCAAAAGCAATGCCGCCATGCGGCGGAGCGCCATAATCCAAGGCCTCGAGCAGGAAGCCGAACTTGGCTTGCGCCTGCTCCTTGCTGATCCCCAGCAAATCCAAGATCCGTAACTGGACTTCGCTGCGATGATTGCGGATGCTGCCGCCGCCGATCTCGTTGCCGTTTAAGACCATGTCGTAGGCCTTCGCACGCGCCCGAAGAGGCTCAGAATCGAGCAGCGGCAGGTCTTCATCAAGAGGCGCGGCAAAAGGGTTGTGCATGAAGATATAGCGCTTCTCTTCCTGAGAATAGTCGAGCAGCGGGAAATCGTACACCCACACCGGTTTCCAGGCCGACTTGTCGATGAGATTCAGTTCTTCGCCCAGGAGCAGTCGAAGTCTCCCGAGCACGTCATGAACCACAGCCGGCGTATCCGCGCCGAACAGGACAAGATCGCCTGGCTGAGCCTCAGGCAGGGCATGGGAAAACGCCTTGGCGTCGAGAAACTTTGCAATGACCGAATCCAATTGGCCGTCGGTCGTGATTTTAAGCCATGCAAGTCCCTTTGCGCCAAAGCTTCTGGCCGTTTCACCCAGCGCATCGATGCGGCTGCGCGCAATGCTCTGGCCGCCCTTTACGATCAGCGTCTTCACGATCTTGCCTTTCCCGGCCGCCTCTCGAAATACCTTGAACTCGCTGGTGGCGGCAAACTTGGTCACGTCATAGAGGGGCATCTCGAAGCGGAGGTCCGGTTTGTCGGATCCATAGCGTCCGATGGCTTCGGCATAGGTCATGCGAGGAAACGGAGTCGGAAGGTGGACTCCGCCTGCGTCCCGGAAGACCGTCACGATCATCCGCTCCATCATGCTCATGACCTGTTCGCGATCGACGAAAGACATTTCGAGGTCGATCTGCGTAAACTCGGGTTGACGGTCATTGCGCAGATCCTCGTCCCTGAAACAACGGGCGATTTGATAATAGCGGTCCACGCCGCTCACCATCAGCACCTGTTTAAAAAGCTGAGGCGACTGGGGAAGCGCAAAAAATTGGCCGGGATTCACGCGGCTCGGCACCAGATAGTCCCTTGCCCCTTCCGGCGTGCTTTTCGTGAGAATCGGTGTCTCCACTTCCAGGAACCCTTCCTGATTGAGAAAGCCGTGCACGGCCTGCACGATGTTGTGTCGCAGACCTAACAGCCGCTGCATCTTCGGTCGACGAAGATCGAGATACCGATACTTCAATCGTATTCCTTCCGTCACTTCGGCATCGTCTTCGATAACGAAGGGCGGCGTCTTGGCTTCATTCAAAATTTCCACGCCGTCCACGAACACTTCAATCTCGCCGGTCGATAAATTTGGATTCTTCGAATCCTCCGGTCGCGCCATCACCAGACCGGTCACCGAGACCACACATTCGCTCCGCAGCGTGTGGGCCGCCTTATGGACATCCCGGTTCCGCTCGGCATTAAACACCACCTGTGTAATCCCCGTCCGGTCACGAAGATCGATGAACATGACCATCCCGTGGTCGCGCCTCCCCTGCACCCAGCCCTGCAGAACCACGGATTGGCCCACATGCGCTTTGTTCAACTCTCCGCATCGATGCGTTCTTTGTTTCACATCATGCTCGCTTTCTTGCCAATGACCAGGCACCTCTACGACGCTGACCCTTCCCCTTTTTCGGTCGTGCCCAGCCCTCGCGCTGTTCCGGGCGTCGAGTGGAGTTGGCCGTCGGTGGCCCTTCCACGGATGCCACTCGCTCATCCACCAATTGCCGCAAGGTATTGGCTTCCCGGTCGGTCAAAAAGCGGAACTCCCCGGGCTGCAGGTCCCCGAGCGAAAGAGATCCCATCCTGATTCGCAGCAGTTTGATCACCGGGTGTCCGACCGCTTCCAGCATTCGCTTGACTTGATGCTTACGGCCTTCCCTAATGGTGATCTCCAGCCAGGAATTCGCCTCGACCTTGCGGACTTTCTTCACCTGTGCCGGACCGGTCATGCCGTCGTCGAGTCGCACACCCTGCTCCAACTGTCTGATGTCCTCATCAGGCAACACACCCTTCACCTTGATCAAATAGGTCTTAGGTACATGGTACCGAGGGTGAAGCAAGGCCTGAGCCAACTCGCCGTTGTTGGTCAACAGCATCAGCCCCTCGCTGTCAAAATCCAACCGGCCGACGGGGAACACCCGCACGGAGACCCCGCGAAGATAATCTTTGACTGTCGTCCGTCCCCCCGGATCGTCCAGCGTGGAGACGACGTTTTTGGGTTTGTTCAACACGAGATACACGAATGGCTGCGGCGCACTGAGGTGTTTGCCATCGACCTTGACGTGATCCCGCGCCGGATCGACTTTGATCCCCAATTCGGTCACCGTTTTACCGTTGACCATCACGCGACCGGCGGCGATCAACGCTTCAGCCTTGCGGCGTGATGCAAGGCCGGTACCGGCAATGAGTTTTTGCAGTCTGACCTCCATGACTACTGAAATATTCCCTCTTCACTCCCATTCAATCGTGCTGGGCGGCTTGGAACTGATGTCGTAGACGACGCGGTTCACACCCTTCACTTCGTTGATGATGCGATTGGACATCCGGCCCAATACCTCCGAGGGGATTTTCGCCCAATCCGCCGTCATGCCGTCTAAGCTGGTGACCGCGCGGATGGCCACCACATGCTCGTAGGTCCGCTGGTCGCCCATCACGCCGACGGTTCGAACCGGCAATAACACGGCGAAGGCCTGCCAGATGTCGCGGTACAGACCGGCGCTTCGTATCTCCTGGTCCACGATGGTTTCCGCGGCGCGCAGGATGGCCAGGCGCTCTTTTGTCACCGCTCCCAGGACTCGAATGGCAAGACCAGGACCGGGAAACGGCTGCCGCCAAATGATCTCGTCCGGCAATCCCAATTCCGCTCCAAGGACGCGAACTTCGTCTTTGAACAATTCGCGCAAGGGCTCG
>DASUXH010000177.1:0-3605 GCA_036378015.1 Nitrospira sp.
GCACGATTCTGGTGCGATTGCCCGCCAAAGATTGGATTGGCCAAGTGAGTATCGCCGGAATCCTCGGAGGAGCGATCGGAAATTTGATTGATCGTTTGCGGTTCGGCGAAGTGATCGATTTCCTGGATGTCTATGTGGAGACCTACCACTGGCCCGCGTTCAATGTCGCCGACTCGGCGATCAGCGTCGGCGTCGTCTGCTTGATCATCCATTTCGCATTCGAACGCAAGGATGCGCCGCTTCCCGCGCCGGAGACTCCACCGACAAGCTATTCGTGAAGGGTGGGGAAGAGGCACAGGCCGTGCGCCGGCGCTCATGCGCCGTCCGGTCCTACAAACCGAAGAGATACAGCACGACCAGTCCCATGGCGATGCGATAGTAGGCAAAGGGCCGCAAACTGTGACGCTTCACGAACGTCAAGAAGGCGGCAATGACGAGCCAGGCGACAAGAAACGACACCAGTAGGCCGATGCCGAGCGCCAGGAAATCCTCTGTCTGAAAGACATTTCGCGACTTCCACATTTGGTAGCAGGTGGCAATGATGAGGGTGGGCAGGGCGAGAAAAAACGAATATTCCGTGGCGACCTTACGGTCGAGACCGACCAGCAAGCCGCCGATAATGGTCGATCCCGAGCGCGACATGCCCGGGATGAGCGAAGCGCATTGTGCCAGGCCTATGAACACGGCGTCGCGTAATCCGACGTGCTCGAGTTGTTGAACGGTTCTCGGTGTTCGGCGCGCTTCGACGAGAAGAATGATAATACCCCCGATCACCGACGTGATCGCCACGGTCTGGGGACTGAAGAGATGCGCTTTGATCCATCCGTGCGTCGCAAACCCAATGATCCCGGCAGGCAAAAATGCGGCCCCCAACCCGACCAGAAACCACAGATGCCGGTGAACGGCCATGGAATGGCGGAGGAGCGCAGACCACGACTCACCGTTTGGACTGCTCAGAAATTGCCTCAACTCTTCCTGTTCGACGGCCGCGCGCGAAACGAGCGTTTTGAGTTTTTCCCGTTCATACGCCACCACCGCAAGGATCGCACCCAACTGAATCGAAATTTCGGCATTGGCCGCGACTTCGCCGGTGAATCCGAATGCATGGCCGGCCAAGATGAGGTGGCCGGTCGAAGAGACCGGCAGGAATTCCGTCAGTCCTTCGACGATGCCGAGAATAATCGCAAGGGCCGGGCCCCATTCATTCATGCGACGTCCATCTTGGGTGAAAAGCTGGGGTGGATCACACTGGGTTCTGCATAATCACAAACTGCCGGGGTTCCGTCAAGAGAACGCCGAAAGCAGAACGATCTCCTGATGACCCCTAATTGTATTGACAAAGCAGTGGGCTTGGCATACACAGAAAGACGATATCGCGGAGGCCGGTCCTGTCAATGAACTGCGGCTCTTCGCATTCCATGCCTACCGTGACGAAGGAAGGGGGAGGTTTCGCATGAATCCTCTGTGGATGGCGGTGCTCATTATTGCAGGGACATTCACTATGGCCGGCTGCGTCTCCGACCGGAAATACCAAGAGGCCCTGGCCGAGACGGAGTCCGCAAAAACGGAATTGGCGACCACGCGCGCGCAAAAGAGCGCACTCGAGCAGCAGGTCAAGACGCTCAAAGATCTCAATGTGAAGTTCGGAAACGAAGCGCAAGCAGCTCGCGACGAACTCGAGCGTATACAGTACGGCCGCGACAAGGAGCGAGGAAGCACCGAGAGCCGGACTAAGGAGCTTGAAGATCGGGTCAAACAGTTGGCAGGGCAGAACCGGTCATTGCGGCAGGAGTATGAAGACACCAAGCGTCATAACGAGACGTTGAAGTCTCTGGTTGCGCGCTATCAAAAGGAACTGAAAGACCAGTCCCGTTCGCCCGGTGGGAGCCTGGCTCCGACTATGCCTCCGCCTCCGCCTCCCGGCGGCTCCGCGATGTCACCGCCGGCGCCGTCCGCAGCCAAGCCGTCCGAAGGAATTCCCCCGGCGGGGGGAATCATGAATGTCAACCGGGCTTCATCCAGCGAGATGGTGCTGCTCCTCGGGCTGCCGAAAGACATGGCCGACCGGATCGTCAGCAATCGCCCCTATAAAGTGAAGGGTGAATTGGTGGCCAAGAATGTCGTGCCCAAGGAGACGTTCGACATGATCAAGGATCGGATCAGCGTCAGTCCATAATAACGGGGCGCCTCGGGAAATCGATTGCACAGCAATCGGTGGGTTGGGAGGGTGCAAAAGAATCGCCGGGGTTGGTTGGGTGACAACAACGGGCATTTTGACCATTCTGTGCCACAGGGTTCCAAAAACAGGCCGTCCGCCGAGAGGCGGGCGGCCTGTTGCGTTTCGACTTCCGGGAACGTCGAGATGATTCGCCCTCTCCTTCTTGCTAGAATACACGGGGTTCAAACCTCCTGCTAACCTATGCGCCGTTTACTCCTCATCAGCGCGATCCTGCTCATCGGAGTGGCCATCGGCGGGTATGTGTTTTTTAACGGTGAGCGAAAGGCGCCGATCCGTTACCGGACGGCGGTCGTCGAGCGCGGTCCGGTGGTGTCCATTGTGACCGCTACCGGTTCGATCAATCCGGTCGTGTCGGTGCAGGTGGGGACTCAGGTGTCCGGCATGATCAAGAGCCTCCACGCCGATTTCAACTCCGTCGTCAAGACAGGAGATATCGTGGCGGTCATCGATCCTGAGCCCTTCCGAGCCCGGCGGGATCAAGCGGCCAGCAATCTGGAAATGGCGAAGGCCAATGTGGCCAGGGCCAAAAACGAGCAGGCGCAACGCCAGCGAGAACTGAACCGGGCGAAGTCTCTTGCGGCGCAGCAATTCGTCTCACAGAACGAGGTCGACGTGGCGGTGACCAATGCTCAAGGGGCGGATGCTCAGATCAACGTGTCGATGGCGCAGGCGAAGCAGGCCGAAGCCGCGTTGAATGCCGCTGAGCTCGATCTCAAGTACACGACCATTCGCTCCCCCGTAAACGGCATCGTCGTCGCGAGAAACGTGGAGGTGGGACAAACCGTGGCGGCGAGCTTTGCGACGCCCAATCTTTTTCTCATCGCTCTCGACCTCACGAAGATGCAGGTCGACACTTATGTCAGCGAATCGGACATCGGTGGAATCTCGGAGGGAAAAGAGGCTTCGTTTACCGTCGACGCCTATCCGGGTGTGCCTTTTGCCGGGACCATCCGGCAAGTCCGATTGGCTCCCATCGCCGTGCAAAACGTCGTGACCTACAACGTCGTAATTGGGGTCGACAATAAGGATCTGCGCTTGAAGCCCGGCATGACGGCCAACGTATCGATCGTGGTTGCCCAGCGGGACAACGTGCTCAAGCTTCCGAACGCCGCCCTCCGGTTCGTGCCGCCCAAATCGGAGCTCTCAGACGGTACCCTTGCGAAAGAGGAGGCCGGACTCCGCGCGGATTTGGCCGCCGGCAGTCCACCGGCCAGACCGGTCTGGAGACAAGCGGACAACGGAGAGCCGATGGCCGTGAAGGTGCAGACCGGCATCTCGGACGGGACGTACACCGAAATTCTCTCAGACACCGTGGACGTGGGTGATGAGGTCATCGTGGGCATCGAGCAGTCGCGCGGACTTAGAA
>DASUXH010000178.1:0-2789 GCA_036378015.1 Nitrospira sp.
AGCATCCGCTCAATTCCTTCATGAAGGATGTTCAAACGGGCTGTCGAGCAAGGCCACAGCGAGCGAGATGCCGAGGCGTACTGTCTCGATGTACGTCGAGGCATTGAGCGATGCGAGAACGCAGCTCGAAGGCCGTTTCAACATCCGTTAGTGGCGGAAGTGGCGCATGCCCGTCATAATCATGGCCAACCCGTGCTCATCGGCCGCCTTCACGACCTCCGCATCGCGAATCGATCCACCCGGCTGGATGACCGCTGTAATGCCGGCTTGCGCCGCGGCATCGAGACCATCTCGAAATGGGAAGAAGGCATCTGACGCCATTACGCAGCCTTTCACGGGCAACTGCGCCTTCATGGCGGCCAACTTCACACTGTCGACGCGGCTCATCTGTCCGGCGCCGATGCCGACGGTTTGTTCCGGTTTGGCGTAAATAATGGCGTTCGACTTGACGTGCTTACACACCTTCCAGGCAAACGCGCAGGCGGCGTATTCTTCGTCCGTCGGTTTCCGGATCGTGGGGACCGGCAGCGTTCGTAAGTCGCTCAAGGTGCCCAGGTCCCGGTCCTGAACGATCAGGCCGCCGACCAATTTCTTCAGATCAAAGCCTTCCTGTTTCACCTTCGTGAGCGGCCCGACGTCCAGCAACCGGAGGTCTTTTTTCCGCTTGAGCTCGGCCAGCGCATCGTCGGCAAATCCCGGCGCGATGACGACTTCGACGAATGTGGAGGTGATTTCTTTCGCCGCGGCGAGATCCACAGGACGATTGAATGCAATCACCCCGCCGAACGCCGATACGGGATCGGTCTCGCGCGCCTTGACGTATGCGTCCGCTGGCGTGGCGCCCAGGGCCACGCCGCACGGATTGTTGTGCTTGATGATCGCGACCGCCGTCTCGTCGTATTCCTTGGCCAATTCCAGCGCCGCATTGGCATCGAGGTAGTTGTTATACGACATCGCTTTGCCGTGGAGGATCCTGCCTCGCGACACGGACGGTTCGTTCGATTGACGCTCCCGATAGAAGGCGCCTTGCTGATGTGGGTTCTCGCCATAGCGCAGGATTTCGGCGAGGTCGAACTGCAGCGAGAGTACCTGGGGAAACTTGACCTCTCCACTTTGGACCTGGCGTTCGAGGTATCCGGCAATCACGCCGTCATAGCGCGCGGTATGTTGAAAGACCTTCATGGCCAGCTCGCGCCGCAACGCCCGCGTCACCGTATTGTCCTCGAGCGCCTTGAGCACCCGCGCATAATCGGCCGGATCGACGACGACGAGCACGTCCTCATGGTTCTTCGCCGCAGACCGCAGCATGGACGGACCCCCGATATCAATGTTCTCGATGGCGTCGTCGAAATGACAGGTGGATCTGGCGATTGTGGCTTCGAAGGGGTACAGGTTGACCACCACGATGTCGATGGGGCCGATATTGTGCTGCTTCATTTGCTCGACATGGGCAGGCACTGATCGACGCCCCAGTAAGCCGCCATGGATCTTGGGATGCAGGGTCTTGACCCGCCCGTCGAGAATTTCCGGCGAGCCCGTGTACGCCGCGACGTCCGTCACGGCAACCCCCCCGTCGCGGAGCGTCTTGGCGGTGCCGCCCGTGGAGAGAATTTCGGCGCCGAGCGCGGCAAGCCCCTTCGCCATATCGACGACCCCCGTCTTATCCGAGACACTGATCAATGCCCGCTTCATGCTGGCCATGCGACGACTCCTTGCATCGGACTCGAGTTAATGGTTGGCGGTCTGGAAGGATGGGCGGAGGATAGCAAAGGAGGTCGGCAACTTCAACTCGGCGATCCCCGCTCAGGTCCAACCCAGGGCTGGCTTGCTTCCGTGGATTTATGGTACCGTTCGGTTCAAGTGATACTTGCGATTGGATGGCTGATGCGCATGGAACGTAGGACTATTTTGGGCGGCGGTGTGTTTGCCCTGACATTGTTGGCGCTCGTCTGCATTCCCCGTCACCTTCCGTCAACGGCATCCGCGCCCTTGCCAGTGCCGGCGAACTTTCATGCGCGACTTGAACAAGGCACTCTGATGCTCCGCGGTTCCCTCCCGGACACGGCCGCCCGCGAGCGGATCCTCGAACGGGCCCGCGCCGTCTACGGCCCGACCCACATCCTCGACCAGCTCACGGTCGATGCCCGCGCCGGCGGGCCGTCATGGGTGAACCATCTCACGACCGTGCTGCCCGTGCTTGAACAGATGCAGGGCGTGCGGTCCGTCATGATCGACGGTCGCTTTCTGGTGCTGAGCGGGACCGTGCCTTCCGAGCAGGCAAAGGCTGCGGTCTTGAGTACGGTCGCGCCGCTCCGATCACTCGGCCTCGAACTTGAAGATCACATGACGGTGAGGACCGCCGCCGCGCCCATGGCCCCGACGCTGCAGGCACGGTTGAATGACCTCTTGTCCCACAACCAAATCGAGTTCGAGTCGAACCAAGCCACATTGACCGCCCGAGGCCGGACATCGTTGGACCGGCTCGTTCCGCTCTTGAGTCAGGCGCCCCGGGCATCGATCGAGATTGGAGGACACACCGATGCCTTCGGCGCGCCGGACTATAATAAGGAGCTGAGCCGCCGCCGGGCCGAGGCCGTGCGGGACTACCTGGCCGCCCGCGGGGTGACCCATGAGATGACCGCGATCGGTTACGGCGCGAGTAAACCTCTGGCTGCCGGAATCTCGCGCGCGGCCCTGCAACGGAACCGCCGCATCGAACTGCGCGTGCTCGAGACGGAGAAGCGATGATCGCTCTTGCTCTTCAAATGGTCTTCTGTCTCCTCGTGGCC
>DASUXH010000179.1:0-2001 GCA_036378015.1 Nitrospira sp.
TCCTGCTTGAAGGTCGGAAAGGAATATGTGCCAGTAATGGTAGGAGCGGTTTGACTCGGAGTCGAGGGCGATGATGTGCGAGGGCTTGGCATCATCCGGCTGATTAAAGAGCAGCAACTCTATACCAGCGGCATCACGCGAGTACAGGCTAAAGTTCACACCGCTGGATGTGACGGTTGCGCCGAGGGGAGCACTGCTGCCCCTCGACTGCATGACTGATGGCTTCTTTCCTCGTTCTGGTTTCAGCCTGGCCTGTTCCAACTCCCTCCTCGTTTTGACGCGTATCTGACGCCGTGCGATCAGGCACGCCGCTTTGCGCGATAGCGATGGATCAGGTTGTTCGTTGACCCGTCATGGCCGGGCGGCGGCTCTTCCTTGCTCTCAAGTTCCGGGACAATACGCTGGGCCAGCACTTTGCCCAACTCGACCCCCCACTGATCGAATGAGTCGATATTCCAAATCACGCCTTGAGTAAAGACCGCATGCTCGTACAGCGCCACCAGTCTGCCCAGCGCTTCGGGCGTGAGCCGCTCGGCCAAGATCGTATTGGAAGGCCGGTTCCCTTCAAATACGCGATGAGGCACGAGCTTCTCCGGCGTGCCTTCGGCTTTCACTGCTTCGGCCGTCTTGCCGAACGCCAGCGCCTCCGTTTGAGCGAAGACATTGGCCATCAAGAGATCGTGATGCCGGCCGAGCCGATTGACCGGCTGGTGAAACGCGATAAAATCGCACGGGATCAGCCTGGTCCCCTGATGGATGAGCTGATAGAAGGAATGTTGGCCGTTGGTGCCCGGTTCCCCCCAATATATGGGCCCCGTTTCGTAGGCGACCTCTTTCCCGTCGAGCGTCACATGCTTCCCGTTGCTTTCCATCGTCAGTTGCTGCAGGTAGGCGGGGAATCGCTTCAAGTACTGCTCGTAGGGCAGGACCGCGACGGTCTCGGCGCCGAAGAAGTTCACGTACCAGATGGTCAGCAGCCCCATGAGGACGGGCAGGTTCTGGGCAAACGGCGTCAGCCGAAAATGTTCGTCCATCTGATGACCGCCGTTCAGCATCGCCTTGAAATGGTCCGGTCCGATGGCGAGCATCGTCGATAGCCCGATGGCGGAAAACATCGAATAGCGGCCGCCCACCCAATCCCAGAATTCGAACATATTCGCCGTGTCGATGCCGAACTTGGCGACGGCCTCCGCATTCGTCGACACAGCCACGAAATGCTTCGCGACCGATGCGGCATCGCCACCCAAGCCGGCGAGCGACCACTCGCGCGCGCTGTTGGCATTCGTCATGGTCTCCAGGGTGGTGAACGTCTTGGAGGACACGATGAACAGCGTCTCCTCCGCCTTGAGGTCGCGGACCGCTTCTGCAAAATCCGTCCCGTCGACATTGGAGACGAACCGAAACGTCAGATTGCGCTCGCTGTAATATTTGAGGGCTTCATAGGCCATGACCGGTCCGAGGTCCGATCCGCCGATGCCGATGTTCACGACGTTCCGGATCGGCTTGCCCGTGTGCCCCTTCCATTCACCGCGCCGGACGCGATGCGCAAAGTCGGTCATGCGATCCAAGACGGCGTGCACCTTTGGCATCACGTTCTCGCCGTCGACCACGATCGAGGCCTCTCGCGGAGCGCGCAATGCGACGTGGAGGACTGCACGATGTTCCGTTGCATTGATCTTCTCTCCCCGGAACATCGCCTCGATCCGCTCTTGCAGACGGGACTCCTCCGCCAGCTGCACCAGCAGGCGAATCGTCTCGTCGGTGATTAGATTCTTGGAATAATCCAGAAACAGACCTGCCGCTTCGGCGGTCATTCGGGTCCCGCGCTGCGCATCATCCGTAAAGAGTGTTCGAAGATGCCTCGTCCGCATCTCCTTATGATGCGCCTGCAGGGCCTTCCAGGATGGACGCTTGGTCAGTGACTTGAGCCGTGGCTTTCGGGAAGGTGTACGTGTTGTTGTCGTCATGGTCCCTTTGTCGTTATTGGCCGAACGCTTTCTG
>DASUXH010000180.1:0-2646 GCA_036378015.1 Nitrospira sp.
AGGAAGAGCGTGAAAACCTGAAAAAGGCGCTGGCGCAGGCCAAGGAGCGGGGCTTCGTCGGCAAGAACATTCTCGGCAGCGGCATCGACATCGATCTCCAAGTATTTGAAGGCCATGGCAGCTACGTGGCCGGCGAAGAAACCGCGATGCTGGAGTCGATGCAGGGACGGCCGGCCATGCCGCGCCAAAAGCCGCCGTTCTATCCCACGGATTACGGGCTGTACGGAAAGCCGACCTTGGTCAACAACGTCGAGACCTTGTGCAATGTGCCTCGAATTCTTCACAAGGGCGCGGCGTGGTTTACCCAGGTGGGCACCGAGAAATGTCCGGGGACGATGATGTTTTCCTTGAGTGGCGCCGTTAATCGCCCGGGCGTCTATGAGATGCCGATGGGCGTGACGATGCGCGAATTGATCGAACGGTGCGGAGGCGGCGTGCCGAGCGGACGCAAAATCAAGGCCGTGTTTCCAGGCGGCCCCGCCTTCTCGATGGTGACGGCCGATCAGCTCGACCTTGCCATGGATTTCGATTCGCTCAAAAAGGCCGGAACCGGCCTGGGCTCAGCCGGCGTGATCGTCGTGGACGATGCCACCTGCATGGTCCGCCAGACGTTGAAGTTTTCGAATTTTTTCAAAGGCGAAAGTTGCGGGCAATGCCCCCCTTGCCGCATGGGCACGATCAATCTTGCGACCCTGATGACGAAGATCGAAGCAGGCGAGGGCACGCAGAAAGATCTCGACAGTCTCCTGCAGCTCTGCGGATTCGTCAAGGGAACGGGATATTGCACGCTGGTGACCGGCGCTGCGGTGCTGGTCCAGAGCAGTCTGAAGCTCTTCCGCCACGAATTCGAAGAACATATCAAGTTGCAGCGCTGTCCCTATCCTTCGAGCCCGGCCCAGGCGGTCACTCACTAAAAGGAGGCCCGCGGATGCCGTTGGTGACATTTCTTCATCCCAAGGGCCGAAGCGGAAAGGTTCCCCGGAATACGACGTTGCTCGATGCGGCAAAGGAACTCGGGTTTCCGCTCAATCATGATTGCGGAGGCAATGCCTCCTGTACCACCTGTCGGGTGGAGGTCCAGCAGGGGGCGGAGCATCTGTCGGAGATCGACTTCGAGGAGCAGGATCTCCTCGATCGAGAAGCCCTCAGCGAGCCTTGGCATCGGCTCGGATGCCAGGCGAAGGTGTTGGGAGATGTCGTGGTGAAAGTGCCTGAAACCAAGTGGGCAGCGCCGACGGTCGAAAAGCCCGAAGCCCAGGGTGTTGATATTCGGTAAAGAGGTGTTACACTAAGCAAACCAGGCGGTTGAGACGCCGGCCTGATGACAAGGAGGAGCATGATGGTCACCATTACCCCCGTTGCGGAACAGAAGATCCAGGAATTGATGAAAGAAGAAAAAGACGTCGTCGGGTTACGGATTTATGTCCGTGGCGGCGGATGTCATGGCTATCAGTACGGGATGGCGTTCGAATCCAAGATGGCCGAGGACGACACCGTCATCGAAAAGGGCGATGTCAAAGTCATTATGGATTCTCAGAGCGCACCGCTGCTCCAGGGAGCGGAAGTCGACTACGTCGACAGCGTCCAGGGGTCGGGGTTCTCGATCAAGAATCCGCAGGCGAAAACGACGTGCGGTTGCGGCAGTTCCTTCAGCGCATAAACCGCGTGGCTGCTGCCGAGGCCCGGCACGATCGCATGATGAGAGAAGCCAGGGTTACCCGGTCCGGGTGATCCTGGCTTCTCTGTTTCTCTTCACGAACCGGTGTAACGTCCCACCGCGCGGGTTGACAGGAAGGCGAATGGCGCAGATCACCATGACACGGCGGTATCGCTTCTGTGCCGCCCACAGGCTGCACACCGATTTCATGACGCCTCAACAAAACTGGGCCGCCTTCGGGAAATGCAACAATCCGAACGGCCATGGCCACAACTATGTCGTGCTCGTCACCGTCAAGAGCGGCACAGGGCAAGCGGCCTATTCACCGGAGGAACTCGATCGGATAGTGCATAAGGAAATCGTATCGCGTTTCGATCATCACGACCTCAATGGAGACCAGGCGTTCTCCGGGACCACGACGACCGGAGAAAATCTCGTCAAGCTGATCTGGGATCTCTTGGTGGACAAAGTCCCGGCCGGCTCGCTTGAAAAGGTCGGCCTCATCGAAACGAGGGACAACTATTTCGAATATGCGGCGCCCGCGGCCGTTCGTTAACCAGAGCACGCGAGAGCTATGGCACAACGCCGGCGCCGTTCACAGATCAGTCGCATGGAAGACCTGCCTCCCGTTTCCCGCCCACATGACTTTGCCGTCATGACCCATCTGGTCAGCCAGCTGTTGAAGGCCTTGGGAGAATCTCCCGGCCGCAATGGCTTGCTCAAGACGCCCGAACGGGTGGCCAAGGCCCTGTTGTTCATGACCAAGGGATATCACGAGGATATCGAACAGTTGCTCAACGGAGCGCTGTTTCCCATCGAATACGACGAAATGGTCATCGTGAAAGACATCGATTTTTTCAGCATGTGCGAGCATCATATGCTGCCGTTTTTCGGGAAATGTCATGTCGGATACCTGCCGAACAAGAAAGTCGTGGGTCTCAGCAAGATTCCGCGCGTCGTGGACGCGTTTGCGCGGCGATTACAAGTCC
>DASUXH010000181.1:0-3211 GCA_036378015.1 Nitrospira sp.
TATAGTCCATGAGAGTAGTGCAGACACACAACAAGTCTGTGGTGTTCGGCATTCTTCTCTCTGCCCTGATTGTCGGCGTGATGCTGACGATTGGGCAGGTACCGTTGGCCGTCAGCCAACCAGTGACCATCCCGGCCAAGATGGTCAAGGGACCAATCCCGATGGACGGGGCCAACCCTGTCTGGGAGAGCGTTCCCGGGGTGATCGTACCGTTGAGCGGTCAGCTGATCACCACACCGATGCACCCGAACATCTCGGTGAAATCGGTGTTCGTGAAGGCCATGTCGAACGGCAAGGAAGTCGGGTTGCGCGTCGAGTGGAGCGATCAGACGAAGAACGATACGACGATCGGTCCGCAGGACTTCCGTGACCAGGCTGCGATCATGTTCCCAGTCAATACGTCCGGTGCGCCGCCCTTCCAGTGTATGGGCCAGTCCGGCGGAACCACCAACATCTGGCGGTGGAACGCGGAGTGGCAAAAAGACCTGGGCAAGGACAGCGCGGGTCTCTGGGACGTGGACGATCAATATCCTGGCATTTTCTGGGACTACTATTTTGAAGAGCCCGCCGGCGGCGTGACCTATCCGGACCGGATCGGCCGTAGCCTCGGACCCTTCAACCCCGGCATTTGGTCGGGTAACATCATGTCGGATCCGACCTTGCGTGTGAGCTCCGTTGAGGATCTGAACGCCAACGGCTTCAGCACCTTGACGACCCAGGCCCATCAGGACGTGATCGGCAACGGCGTCTGGGAGCCGGCCGGCTCCGTCAAGGGCGGCGGCTACAGCGGCCCGACCTGGCGCGTGGTCGTGAAGCGGACCCTGGAAACAGGCGATGCAAACGACACGCAGTTTAAGGCAGGGATGTCCGTGCCCATCGCGTTCGCGGTCTGGGACGGCAATAACATCGAGCGTAACGGTATGAAGGCGCTCTCCACCTGGTTCACGCTCAAGCTTCCGTGAGCTGAACAGGTCTGAGTGACCAGTTTCCATCCTCAGGGTGGAACACACATCCGTTGAAAAGCCCCAGCTCTACGAGTTGGGGCTTTTCTATTTATGGAGGCGCTTCTCGGGCTCGGAGAGGGTTGCATTTGAGCGGGGGCGGAGTGTATAAAACTAAGTCCTTATCTTTCGAGATTTATCTTATTTTTCAATTCTCTCGGTAGAGATTAGGCATGAAAGTCTCGCTGCTTTTTCCACCGACCTGGCATCCGTCTCAACCCTACCTGAGCCTGCCTTCGCTGACCGGTTTCCTCGCCCAGGCCGGAGTGACCAATGTGACGCAGCGCGATCTGGGCATTGAACTCCTCGATGAGGTGGTCACGAAATCCTATGGCGTGGGGCTGTATCAGGAACTGCTCGACAAGAAACACGCCCTTGACAGGGAGCGCACCGGCGAGACGGGGCCAGGCAGTGCCGAACATCTGGCCCGAGTGATCGAATCACTCGACCGGTTTCCGTATCTCCTCGATCGAATCGAGCCGGCCAAGGAGACGCTGCGCGGCGAAGGTTTCTACGATATGGAAGCCTACCGGGAAAGCCTCTTTTTGATCGACAAGTGGCTGGAAGTGATTTCCACGGTCTATTTCCCCACCAGACTCACGGTTGTAGACAATCAATTCAGTACGTATTCCATCTATTCCTCGAAGGACCTGATGAAGGTCATTCGCGACGAGCAGCAGAACCCCTACATTCGACTGTTTCGCGACCGTTTTTTGCCTTCGATCATTGACGACCGTCCGGAGCTGATCGGGGTCTCCATCACCGCCACCTCCCAGATCATTCCGGGCCTCACGCTCTGCCGGCTCATCAAAGAAGCGGCTCCGGAGATCCACTTGACGATCGGCGGCAGCATCTTCACTCGGTTGGTCGACAATCTCCGCCGTTGTCCAACCCTCTTCGATATTACCGACGACATCGTGGTCTTCGAGGGCGAGACCGCTTTGCTCGAGCTCGTGAACCAGATGGCGGGCAAGAAGGATTTCAGCCGGGTGCCCAATCTGATCTATCGCCAGAACGGCAAGATCAACGTGAATCAGCCTTTCTATTCGGAGAACGTCAATCAACTGCCGGCGCCCAACTATGACGGCTTCCCCTTGGGCCGGTATCTTTCGCCCGAGCCGGTGCTCCCCGTGCAGTTCTCGCGTGGCTGCTACTACAAGGATTGCGCCTTCTGCGCGTTGACGCTCGATCACCAGAATTTCCGGCAGAAGGAGCCGGGCCGCACGATCGAGGAACTGGAATGGCTCAAACAGCGCTACGGCGTGCGCAACTTCTTCTTTACCGATGAATGCTTCGCGCTGTCGCCGACCAAGCGGCTCTGCCAGCAAATGATCGAGCGGCGGCTGGACGTGAGATGGACCTGCGAGATGCGCTTTGAGAAGCATCTGACGCGCGAGCTGCTCGCCTCCATGCGGGACGCCGGTTGCCTCAAGATCGTCTTCGGGCTCGAGTCGTTCAATCAGCGGATCATGGATTTTATGAAGAAGGGCATTCAGCAGGAGTGGGTCAGGCGGATCGCGAGCGACTGCGTGGATCTCGGCATTGCCGTCCACTGCTACATCATCGTGGGTTTCCCGACGGAGAAGGAAGAGGAAGCGCTGGAGACGATGAACTTCATCGTGGAGAACAAAAAGCTGAACGAATCTTATGGCTTCTCCTGCCAGCCCTGTCTTTTCGATCTCGAAAAGGAGGCCCCGATCATGAGCGACCCGGGCGGCTACGGCATCCGGCGGATCATGCGGCCGTCGGCCGAAGACCTGAGCCTGGGATTCTTCTACGAGGTTCAGGAAGGCATGACGCCCGATCAGGCCGAGCGGCTCTACCAGTATGTCTACGAAAAAGTCAGCGAAGTGGTGTGCGAGCTGCCCTTCAACTACTCGATGGCGGACGGACTCTTGTACATCGCGCGGGCCAAGGCGGAAGAGCGCGGCGCGGTGACCGCCGCGCAATCATGACGACGCAGGCGGTGTTGACCTTATTGTTTTGCGGTTCGGTATAAATTTTCACGATCGTCGGAGCATTCGTGCCGGCAACTGCAGCAACCATTGAACGCATCACCGGGAAATTGAGCGATCAGCCGCTCCTCTTCCAATACACGATCAAGCTCGTGCTGTTGGTGGCGTTTCTCGAGCTGATCCTCTACCGGCTGGTGTCCCGGCTCGGCATGCACCTCAGCAAGCTGGCCGCCGATCATCAATGGATCATTCCGA
>DASUXH010000182.1:0-2577 GCA_036378015.1 Nitrospira sp.
CAAAGAGTCCAAGGTCGGCGCACGCATTCCCAAACAAAGTGAGCCGCGCAAGGGCCGGCCGAGCGCGACAAAGACTGATCCAGAGGTCGAGACGGACGACGAAGGAGACGACCGGTATTTTTATCAAGGCGACCATATCGAGCTTGCCCCAATGCTTCGGGAACATATTATTCTCGCGGCGCCGATGCAGCCGCTTTGTCGGGAGAATTGCGCCGGTCTCTGTGCGCGATGTGGAAAGGACTTGAACGAAGGCCCCTGTCAATGTCCTGCTGAAGCGCCCTCGACGACGATCCGGGTCATCCGAACGTCAAAAAATTGATCACGTCAGTCCCGATTCGGCCGAGAGGCGCCGATGACGGCTGTTGGAGGAAGAACCATGCCGAATCCAAAACATAAGCATTCCCGAGCGAGACGGGACAAGCGACGGACACAGAAATTGCGGGTCACCCCACCGGGGATGTCGGTCTGTCCGCAGTGTCATGAACTCAAGCTGCCGCATTACACCTGCCTGAATTGCGGGACCTATAAGGGCAAGGCCGTCATTCAGGTCGAAGAAATCTGAACGGGCCACCCGGTCCTCGAAGTCAACTCGAGAGAAACGGGCGGGCATCCGGCGCCCGCCGCCATCCGTTGTGAAAATCGGCCCACTGCGCTAAGCTCTCGCCGCATCCCATGACGCTCCAGAGCACGGTTATTCATGCGGGTTCTAGCCACTTCTCGTGAGGACGTCACGGCTATGAAGATTGCCCTCGACGCCATGGGCGGAGACCATGGTCCGGCCCCTTGCATCGAGGGCGCCCTTCAAGCTGCGCAAGAGCTCAACATTGAAGTGATCCTCGTCGGCGACGAAAAGGTCCTGTCCGAGGAATGTCATCGGCTCGGCTGCACCGACGGCCGCTTGTCGATCAGGCATGCCCCTCAAGTCGTAGAGATGCATGAGTCGCCGGTCGCCGTGGCGCGCAAGAAGCGTGACTCATCCATCTGGATTGCCACGGAGCTGGTGAAGAGCGGCGATGCGCAAGCTGTCGTCAGTCCCGGCAATACCGGGGCCAGCATGGTGGCATCGTTCTTCGTGCTCGGATTGACGAAGGGTGTCGAACGTCCCGCCATCGCCACCAGTCTGCCGACGTTGACTGGCGAAGCGATCATGCTGGACGTGGGGGCCAATGTGGATTGCACCGCCCAGCATCTTCTGCAATTCGCCATCATGGGACATGAATACGGCCAGCATCTGTTCAAGAAACCCAACCCGCGTGTCGGCTTGCTCAGCATAGGGGAAGAAGACAGCAAGGGCAACGAAGTGACCAAAGAGGCCTTCAAACTATTGAAGAGCAGTTCTCTGAACTTCGTCGGCAACGTGGAAGGCCGCGATGTCTACAGCGGCAACGCCGATGTCGTCGTGTGTGACGGATTCATCGGCAACGTGGCGCTCAAGATTTCCGAAGGCGTGGCCGACACCATCAAAAAGTTGCTGTTCAAGGAAATATCGGGATCGTTTTGGGGGCGTCTGGCCTATCCCTTGATCGCCGTACCGCTGATGAAGTTGAAGCGCCGGATCGATTATGCCGAGTTCGGCGGTGCGCCCCTGCTTGGAGTCAACGGGATTACGATGATCTGTCACGGACGTTCGTCCGCAAAGGCGATTAAGAACGCCATCCGCCGGGCAAAGGGCCTCGCTGAGAGCCATGTCGATGCCCTCATTCAGCGCGACATCGAGGAAAGCCTTTCTCAGAGCCGCCCGGCCGAGGAGGAGCCTTCCGCATGATGGGCCGAATTACAGGAACCGGCTCCTATGCGCCGGCGAACATTCTGAGCAATGCCGACTTGGAAAACATGGTGGCGACGTCTGATCAGTGGATCACGGAGCGCACGGGCATTCGGGCGCGCTACGTCGTCGGTCCGGGAGAGGCCTGCTCCGATCTCGCCGTAAAGGCTGCGCGGCGCGCCCTCGACGCCGCCGGAATCACCGGGGCCGATCTCGACATGATTTTGTTGGCCACCTGCACGGGAGATTATCCGCTGCCGGCCACCGCCTGCCTGATCCAACATCAATTGGGAGCCATCAAGGCCGCGGCCTGCGACCTTGGGGCGGCTTGCTGCGGGTTTGTCTATGCCCTTTCAATGGCGGATGCGTACGTCCGAACGGGCATGCGACATGTCCTGGTCGTCGGCTCCGAGGTGATGTCGGCGATTACGGATTGGACGGACCGCAACACCTGCGTGCTCTTCGGGGACGGCGCCGGGGCGGCTGTGGTCAGCGCTACCGAAGGTCCACAGGGCATCCTCTCCACTCACCTGCGGTCCGATGGAGCGCTCTGGGAGTTGATTGCGGTTCCAGGTGGCGGCTCGCGGTTGCCGCCGTCCGAGAAAGTCGTCGCCGAAAAGCTGAACTGCATCAAGATGAAGGGCAACGAGACCTTCAAGGTGGCGGTGCGGACCCTCGAGGAAATTGCGCGTGAGACGCTTGCAGCCAACAATGTCACCGTCGCCGATCTCGATCTCTACGTGCCTCATCAGGCGAATGTGCGCATCCTCAAAGCGGTGACGGATCGCCTGGATTTACCGCTGGAAAAGGTC
>DASUXH010000183.1:0-3526 GCA_036378015.1 Nitrospira sp.
GCAAGAACCTGTATCTACCTCGCGGATCGCCAATGACTGTTGGAACGGCAATGCCTTTTCGTGCGTTTCCGGCGTGAGAGAGGCACAAGATGGTGCAGATTTAGGATGTTGTCCCGTCACAACGCCTGTCTTCAGGCTCTTCTTCAGAATACGGAACATAGGGGCCTTTCCCTCAAAGATCGTTGCCGGCGTAAGACAAATTGAAACTCTTATTGATCAGCGGAAAATCAGGAATGATATTTCCGATGACGGCCCATTGAATTGCAGGCCAATTGACGAAAGATGGGTCTCGCACCTTGCAACGATGAATACGGTCGTGCTCTCCGGCCATAACGAAATAGAGAATTTCTCCACGCCAGCCTTCAACCGCCGACAGGCCCCACTCGCCGTGTCGCGGTTGATGATCCGAAAAGGCGATGAGTGGACCTTGCGGAATCTTGTTGCGAATGTCACGGATCAGACGGATCGATTCATGGATCTCGTCCATTCGCACGCGTAAGCGTGCACGGACATCGCCATACCGATAGAGCACGACGTTGACCGCTAATTCGTCATACGCGGCGAATGGGCGGTCTCGCCGGACATCTTGGTCCATGCCTGACGCCCGTCCGACAACGCCCAGCACACCGTGATCCCAAGCCGTGCGTTCTGTGAGGACGCCGGTCGTTTCCAAACGGTCCGTAAGCGAGGCGTTCGCAAAAATGATCGATTCCAGCTCCGCAAAGTCCTTGTCGATCGCCTCGAGGACATCGACGAGTTCGCTCCGTTGGATGGCCGACACGTCGTTCGTGACGCCACCGATCGCCAACGCGCCTCGGAGAAATCTCGAACCGGTCAACCGGTCGTTGAGTTGCATGACCTGCTCTTTCATTCGGCTGCAATGGGCATGAGCCAGCGAGTAGGCGGTATCATTGCAGATCGCGCCGACATCCCCGAGATGATTATGGAGTCGCTCTAATTCGAGAAACAGCGAACGGAGGTAGCGCGCGCGTTTGGGGACTTCAATGTGTAAGAGTCTTTCCACCGCCTCGCAGTAGGCCAAACCATGTCCGAGCGTCGTGTCTCCGGAGACCCGTTCGGCGAGCGGACGCGCGGTGGTCAGGGTCTGTTGTTCGAACAGCTTCTCGATGCCACGATGCTTCCAAAAGTGGCGGATTTCGAGCTGCATGATCGGCTCGCCGGCGACCGAGAACCGAAAATGGCCGGACTCGATAATGCCGGCATGAATCGGGCCGACCGGGACTTCAAAGACGCCTTCGCCCTCGATGTGACGAAACCGGTATTCGCCCTGCTGCCGGCCGATCGTCTTATCCCACAGGAAATCTTTCATCAATGGATGGGTGCCTTTGGGCCAGTGTTCGTGGCGAACCAGTCGGCGGAGATCAGGATGGCCTTCGGGGATCAAACCGAAGAGATCCCGAATCTCCCTCTCGTACCATTGCGCCGCATGGACGGACGGCGTAATCGAGGTGAACAGGCGATCTTGTCCGACGACTTCGACGGTCACCAGCACCCAGTGACGGTCCACGCTGAACAGATACTGAATCTCGTATTTCTCCTCGAACGGGCGGCAATCGATGGCGAACAGCAGCGCCAGCCGGCCCCGCAGCTTCTCGTGAAGAAACCGAGCCAGCTCAGGAAGCCGGCTCTTGTCCACACGAAACTGCGCCAGGCGATCGGATGGGCGCTCCGCGATCAAGTCGGGGAAGGCTGACTGTATCCGTAGCACGATCGATGATGCGTCCGTCACCGTTTCCTCTTAGCGACTCAATAATAACGTGGAAGCCATTTCGACGAACTGTCGCAACGACGATGGTAGCGCCAGGCAAAATCCCGCGAGCACCGTGCCGAGCAGGATGATCGGAATATGACCCATGGACCACTGTTCTCCATGGACAACGTCTTTCGGCGCTGGACCCCAGACCATGCTGGTGATTCGATATAGAAAACCGGCAAAGGCCACGACACTACAGAGCAAGAGGATGACGACGGGAATCCTGCTGCCGGGCTGGGTCCACTCACCCGGAAGGCCGGATGAGCTTAATGCCGTGACGATCTGCATCTCGCTGGTAAACAGCGCAAAGGGCGGCAATGCCGTGAGCGCCAGTCCGGAAATCAGCAATGCCAGCGCAGACCAGGGTAGCACCGCTGTGAGACCGCGCACCTGGTCAATCTCCACGGTCTTGAACCGTCGGTGGATGTTGCCCGCCGCGAAGAACGCGAGCGATTTGGCGAGGGCATGGTTGATCAGGTGGAACAATCCTCCAAATGTCCCAAGTGGCCCGCCGACTCCGAATCCCACCATCGCCAAGCCCATGTGCTCAATGCTGGAATAGGCGAACAGCCGCTTATAGTTGTGTTGTAAGAGGATGAAGAACGCGGCGAGCGCAAACGAGATGAGCCCGAACACTGCCAGCAAGCCGCCGGTGAAATCGGGAGACAGGGCCTGATCGGCAATGCCGCGGCATCGGAGAATCGCATACACGGCCACCGTTTCCAGCACGCCGGCCAGCATGGCCGCGACCGGGGCCGGCGCTTCCGTGTAGGCGTCGGGAAGCCAGCTGTGCATCGGTACCAGGCCGACCTTCGTGCCGTACCCCACAAAGAGAAAGACAAAGGCCAGTTTCAGAATATGAGGATCGAGCTGGGCCGCCACCTGCTGGAGTTGGGTGATATTGAGGGCGGAGCTGACATCGCCCAGCACGCGCAGTGAGGAATAATACATCAGCACGACGCCGAACAGTGCCAGGGAAATGCCGACCGAACAGAGAATCAAGTATTTCCACCCGGCCTCCAACGATTCACGCCGGCGCCAGAACGCGATGAGGAATGTCGTCGCCAGCGTCGTGGCTTCGATCGCCACCCATTGCACACCCAAACTGTTGGCGACGGTCGCCAGGACCATGGCCAGCAGGAACATGTGAAACAGAAAAAAGAAGAGGCTGAGCCGCTTGGGCGCAATCACCCCGCGCGCCACCTGCTCATCCATGTATGAGCGCATATACAGCGAACAGGCGAGGCCGACCGTGCCGATGATGAAGAGGATGACCGATGACAGGGCATCGATATAGACGATGTCGGCGAAGGCCGTGACCGACCCCTGTGAGAAGACGGCTCGTGCAATGACCGCCTCTGCGCCGACCAACGTGCCAATGCTGATGAGATTGGTGACATGGAGCCAGCGCGAGCTGTTGATGAGCAGGCTCAGGCACCCCGCCGTCAGTGGCGCGAGCAACAGCAGGCCGACTGCGATCATGAGAGTGAATCCGGTCATTCCTTTAGCTCAGTGAGATGAGTGGTATCGACACTGTCGAAGGCGTCTTGCAGGCGGTTCGTATAAATGCCTGCGATCAGAGCCGCGACCAGCACGTCGAAGAACACGCCTAACTCGACGATCAGCGGCATGCCGTACGTGGCGGCGGTGGCTCCCAGAAACAGGCCGTTCTCCATGACGAGAAACGCGATCAATTGCGTGACGGCTTTTTGCCGGGAGATCATCGTGAAAAATCCGATCAGCACGATGGCC
>DASUXH010000184.1:0-3873 GCA_036378015.1 Nitrospira sp.
AGGGCGGCATGATGGTGGACATCGGCGTCAAGGCGTTCCTGCCCGGATCACAAATTGATCTGCATCCTGTGCGCGATCTCGACGGATTGGTCGGACGCACGTTTCCGATGAAAATCATCAAGATTAACCACCGCCGCGGCAACGTGGTCGTCTCCCGCCGCGTTCTGCTCGAGGAAACCAGGGACAAGAAGCGCCAGACCACCCTGGCCACGTTGAAGGAAGGGCAGTTGATTCAGGGCATGGTCAAGAACATTACCGACTACGGAGCCTTCATCGACCTCGGCGGTATTGATGGCCTGCTCCACATCACGGATATGTCCTGGGGCCGTGTAGGGCATCCGTCGGAAATGTTCAATGTCGGCGACCGTGTCGAAGTGAGCGTGCTCAAGTACGACCGTGAAACCGGCAGGATTTCGCTGGGCCTCAAGCAGAAGTCGGCTGATCCTTGGACCAACGTAGCAGGCAAATACCCGATCGGTACGCGTGTCAAAGGCCGCGTCGTGAGCCTGACTGACTATGGAGCGTTCGTGGAACTTGAGCCCGGTGTCGAAGGCTTGGTACATGTCTCAGAGATGTCCTGGACGCACGAAGTCCGTCATCCGTCTCGAGTCGTGGCGATCGGCGATCAGGTCGAAGCTGCCGTGTTGAACGTCGACCCGGCCAGCCGGAAGATTTCGCTCGGCATGAAGCAGACGGCGCCCAATCCCTGGGACATGGTGGAAAGTAAGTATCCCATCGGCACGCGCATCGAAGGCAAAGTGAAGAGCCTTACGGATTTCGGAGCGTTCATTGGATTGGACGAAGGCATCGACGGCTTGATCCACATTTCCGACATGTCTTGGACCAAGCACATCAAGCATCCTTCGGAGATCTTCAAAAAAGGTCAAAAGGTGGAGGCCGTGGTGCTTCGGATCGACAAGGAGAAAGAGCGGCTGTCGCTGGGTTACAAGCAGCTGAGTCGTGATCCGTGGGACGACGAAATCCCGTCTCGATACCGGGTGGGGGATTCGGCCGCCGGTAAAGTCAGCAAGGTGGCGGACTTCGGCATTTTTGTGGAACTCGATGGCGGCGTCGAAGGGTTGATCCATATCAGCGAGGCCGGACTGGATCAAAGCGCCAAGCTTGAAGAGAAGTTCAAATTACAGGATGAAGTGACGGCGAAAATCATCAAGGTCGACCGGGAAGAACGCAAGATTGCGCTCAGCCTTCGAGACCACCAGCTGGACTCCGATCGGCGACACGTAGACGAGTATCATGCGGCGCAGGGGGCGCCGGATCAGAGTCTCGGCCGAGCGGCCAAGCAGAGCCGCAAACGGGGCGCTGGTGACGACGAAAAATAGGCGGCGATCACCGGCGTGGAAACGTCAGACCCCGGCGCCGGCCGCGCTACAGAGTCTTGTATGAGTGAAGAAACGTCGAGCAAGCCGGCCAAACGATCCCTTTTTCGAAGGATCGTGCTTTTGGCGGGGATTGGGATCGTTTTCCTACTCCTCGTCAACCTGTTGTTTCCCGACCTCGATCTCTCAACTGAGGATCGGGTGGCGCTCATCCGGATTGAGGGCGTCATTCTGGATGCCCAGTCCACGGTCTCCGAACTGAAACGATTCGCGGAAATCCCATCCGTAAAGGCGATCGTCCTTCGGATCGACAGTCCCGGCGGGGGAGTGGTTCCCTCCCAGGAGATTTACGATGCGGTGCAGCGCGTGCGGAACAAAAACAACAAAGCGGTCATTGCGTCCATGGGCACTGTCGCCGCTTCGGGCGGCTACTACATCGCCGCCGCCACCGACCGCATCATGGCGAATCCAGGCACGTTGACGGGCAGTATCGGCGTCATCATGGAGACGGCCAACGTCGAAGGTCTGCTGAAAAAGATTGGAGTGGAAGGCATCGTGGTGAAGAGCGGGAAGTTCAAGGACGTCGGCTCGCCGCTGAGGAAAATGACCGGCGAAGAACAAGCGCTCCTGCAGGCCGTCATGGATGACGTGCATCAGCAGTTCATCGAAGCCGTCGCCGAAGGCCGGGCACTGGAGCCTTCGACGGTCCAGGCGTTGGCCGATGGCCGAATCTTTACGGGTCGACAGGCCAAGGAAGCAAGACTCGTCGATGAACTCGGTAATCTGGACGATGCGATTCAACTTGCCGCTGACTTGGCGGGCATCGAGGGCGAGCCGAAGGTCGTGGAGCCGCGTCGACGGTTCTCGATCCGCGAACTCCTCGAATCCCGCTTGTCATCGCTCATTCCGAAGCTGGATTTCTATTGGGGCGTGAGCTTCAAGTACCTCATGGCGTTTTAACTCGGTCGAAGGGCGGGCCGTTGTGCTTGCCGTAGCGAAAGGGGAGTCGCACATGACGAAGGCGCAGATTATCGAACGTGTCTCTGAGCAGGTCACGACATTGACCAAACGGCAGGCGGAGATCGTCGTGAACACGATTTTCGATTGCGTCAGAGATTCGCTGAAAAACGGCGACAAAACGGAGATCCGTGGATTTGGGAGTTTTCGACTTCGGTCCCGGCGGATGAAGGAAGGGCGCAATCCGAAAACAGGCGCAACCGTGGCAGTGCCTGCGAAAAAAGTGCCGTTCTTCAAGGCCGGTAAGGAGCTCAAGGAACTGCTCAACCAGTAATCGTCATAAAGGAACCACTCAATGTCTGCATCAGATTCCGACGAATCGGTTGCGGCTGACGTCCAATGGACGGAAGGCGCCCTCAAACGCATGGAGCGTGCGCCTATCTTTCTGCGCGGCATGGTGCGGCGGCTCGCTGAAAAAAAGGCCCGTGAACTGGGGTACGCGGAAATCACCGAAGCCACCCTCGAGCAGTTCAAGAATCAGATGATGGGGGGAATGGGCGGTGTGTCGGGCATGGCGCAGGCTGCTGAAGAGATGGCCCAGGGCCGGCTTCCCTGGACTGCGGCGGCGAAAGAGCGGTTGAATACGGTGCCGGAATTTATGCGCGGGATGATCAGGCAGATTGCCGAGGAGGTTGCCAAAGAAGGCGGCCATATGGAAGTGAACGTCGATCTGTTCGAACGGGTCGAAGCTATGGGCGATGTACGCGAAGCGGCGGCCCCGCCGCTTCCCTGGACCGAAGGAGCGCTCGCTCGTCTGCAGGAAAAACTCAAGGAGTCCCCTCCCATCGCTGTCCAATTCGTCACCGACATGCTGAAGCGTGATACCGAAGACTTAGCCCGCGAGAAAGGCTTGGAACAAATTGACGAGGAGACGCTGGTCCAATTGTGGGATGCGCCTCAGGAACGAGTTGCCTGGACGGACGAAGCCTGGAAGCGGCTGCAGACCTCTCCGGATTTCGTGCGAAGCGGGATTCGCAAGGCGGCCGAACGGCGGGCCCGGAAGCTTGGCTTGAAAGAAATCGACTCGGATCATCTGACCGGCTTTCGCAACCAGGCCATGATGAAAGCCGTCAAACGGATTCGCTCGTTCGGATACAACGAATTGACCTTCGACGCGTTCGACACGGCCCTCGAAAAGACCAAACGGTTGCAAGGCAATGAACAGGCTGAAAAACGCCTGCGGGAAATCCGGAGCCACTTCGCCGATCCCGAAACCAAGAAGCCGGAGGGCGGGACATTGGGGGCCGAACTGATGGACCGATTCAGGCGCTACCTCAAGGGCGAAGGCGCACTATAGTCCGAGGAGGAATGGTCGATAGGCCCCGAATCGTCCCATGGAGACTTTCGAGGCCTGGCGCGCTAGTGTGCGGCGGCCTGTTGAGGCCAAAATTTGTGACGGATTTGCGGGAGTGGTTCGTTATCTAAGTTGGGAATGTCGTACAAGCAGCGGTCAATAAGCGCCACTTCGTCTTCGGTCAGTTCCAGCGTGACCTTTTTCTTCCAAAACTGATCCAACGTG
>DASUXH010000185.1:0-8795 GCA_036378015.1 Nitrospira sp.
GATAACGTTTGGTACCGCGCGTTGTCATAGAATGAAAAGCTTGCGCCGCGCTGGTTCCGCCCCGTCAGGTCGCCACCGTATGACGGGTCCGTTCCGTAGAAGAACCCTCCTCGGGTTTTTTGGACCAAATTGATCCATTCACCATACAGCGAGCACACTTCCGTTTGTATCGACCCGCCGGAATAGGCGATGCTCGAGTGCCAAGTCTGAGCCCAGTCCGGAACTGTCTGCCCCTGCGCACCCATGACGACCGGAGAGCGATCCATCGGGTAGGACATCTCGGAGGAGGGTGTCGCAGCATAAGGCGACCGATACGTCGGCATCTGATCCAACGAAGGGACGACCGAGAGCTCTTTCATCACCATGAGCTTGCATCCGGCCCGTTCCTTATTGGTATAGATCGGTGATCCGTCCGCTTGTGTGCATTCCCACATTCGTGCGGGATCGAATCTTACCGTCTCATTTGTGTCGGCGATTGCCGGTTGGGCCAGGACGAGCGCGGCCGCGGCGACGAATGTGGAAATTATGAATGGCCGCATACAACACCTCCCATGAATCTGTGTCAACGTAGTCTTGAGCGTCATCGTTTGGATTGGCTACCGACGTGCTGACAAACTATGACAAGGACGAAGAGGGCGTCTATGCATCTTTGGAGGGGGTGTGGAGGCTGGCAGACAATCCGTGAATCGGCTTCCAGAGCCGCTTTACACGATCCGGTCCATAGCTGTCTCGGGGGTCATATGCTCGAGGCTCGGCAGAACGTCATCCGCTTCGTGCAGTTTATCAACGGGATAGGTGTTGGCCAGGCCAAGCACGCGCATGCCTGCGGCCTTTGCCGAGCGGATGCCCGCAAGAGAATCTTCGAGGACAAGGCATTCGGCTGAGGTGAAGTTGTGACCCGAGCTGCAGCAGGTATTGAGCCGTTCGAGCGTCAGAAGATAGATCGACGGATCCGGCTTTCCGATCGGACAGTCCTCGGCGGCGACGATCACGTCGAAATCACTGGCGATGGCAGTCCCGGACAATGCCGCATCGATCTGCGTCCGGCGGCCGCCGGAGGCGATCGCAAGGCGATAACGACTTTTTGCCGCTTGAACGAAATCGATGACACCAGGAAAGAGTAACGGCTTGTGCAAAGCGGTATGAGCTTGGAAGAGCTTTGCTTTCCGCTCGGCAATCCGGAACACCTCCGTTTCATCGTAGGCCCCGTCACGTTGCTCCAGCAGCATCCTTGTGCATGTCCGCTCATCCATTCCCAGATAGGCGCCATAATACTCTTCGGTTGTCAGAGTCAGGCCGGCTTCGGCGAGCGCCTGTTGGAAACACACGACATGCGGTGTTTCATCGTCCGCAATGACGCCGTTGAAGTCGAAGATGATGGCCCGAATCACGGACGCCACTCTACCTAACGTCGTGTGAGGCAACAAGGGGGCCTGCCCTTGTTCGTTTGGCCGTGCTGGGGTATTCTCGCGCCGAGACCCGCCGTTTCACCGCGTGTCGCGCATTTTACGAGTGGCCGCTATGACTGATTACGGCGTGTTGGGCAATCTGCTGGTTATTTTCTCCGTCTCGATCGCCGTCGTTTTCGTCTTCCATCAATTCAGGCTTCCCTCGATCGCCGGGTTCTTGGTTGCCGGTGCCCTCATCGGGCCCCACGGCCTGAATCTCATCGGGGACATTGGTACGGTTCAGGTCCTCGCTGAGATCGGCGTGGTACTGCTTTTGTTCACGATCGGCATTGAATTTTCTCTGGTTCAGCTGGCGTCGCTGCGTCGGTTGCTCTTCATCGCCGGACCGATCCAGGTGGGCAGCGTGCTGCTGGTCGCGTGGCTCGGTGCCATGTTCGTTGGATTGACGTGGCAAGAAGGCATTTATTGGGGATTCCTCGTGTCTCTCAGCAGCACGGCAATCGTGTTGAAGGCGCTTGCCAATCGAGGAGACAGCGATTCGATTCATGGGAGGACGACCATCGGCATTCTCATTTTCCAGGACCTTGCCGTCGTGCCTATGATGCTCGTGACGCCGATCTTGGCCAGCCATGTCGAAGGCTCGGGAGGATCGATTCTCTATACGTTGGCCAAATCAATACTGGTCGTCGGACTGATCATCGCTGCGGCCTGGTATGCCGTTCCGAAGCTGCTGGAACATATCGTGCGGAGCCGCAGCCGCGAGTTGTTCCTGTTGACGATCATCGTGCTCTGCTTGGGTATCGCCTGGCTAACCTCGCTCGGAGGTCTGTCACTCGCATTGGGAGCGTTTATCGCCGGACTGGTGATTTCTGAGTCTGAATACAGCCACCAGGCCATGGCCGATGTGCTTCCGTTTCGTGACAGTTTCAACAGCTTGTTTTTCGTATCAATAGGTATTTTGATGAACTGGCGGGTTCTGATCGATCACCCCGTCCTGGTCTTGGGTTTACTGCTTGCCATCCTCTGCGTGAAATTCGTCGCAGGCGCAGCTGCGTCCCTTGCGATGGACATTCCGCCGCGCTCGGCGTTCATGGTGGGAGTGGCCCTGGCCCAAGTGGGGGAATTCAGTTTCCTCCTCGCCCAACAGGGGCAGGAGAGCGGCTTGCTCCGTGGTGATCCCTATCAAGTATTTCTGGCCGTGTCGGTCCTCTCGATGATCGTGACGCCGTTCTTGATGCAGTGGTCGCCGGTGATGGCCCGGCGCGTGGAAGCCGTGCAGCGTCTCAGGCATTGGCTTCCCACGAAAACGGAAGCGCACGTGCTTCAGACGGAGGGGAAGCAGATCCGTCTGAAGGACCATGTGATCATTGTCGGGTACGGTCTGAACGGCCGGAACTTGGCGCGCGTGCTCAACGAAACGGAAATTCCCCACCTGGCGCTGGACCTCGACGGCGATACGGTCCGGCGCGAATCCCGCCACGGGATACCCATTTATTACGGTGATGCGACGAACCCCAACGTCTTGCGGCACGTCAGGATTGAGGACGCCAAGGTATTGGTTGTCGCCATTTCCGATCCATTCATTACGAGGCGTACGGTTCAGGTGGCAAAGTCGATCAATCCCAAGGTGCGGATCGTCGTGAGGACTCGCTATCTGCGTGAGCTCGAGGAGTTGCACGACATCGGCGCGGATGACGTCGTGCCCGAAGAGTTTGAGACCTCGATCGAGATTTTTGCTCTCGTCCTTCGGACCTATAACCTCCCGCAAGACTTTATCACGATGAAAGCCGAGCAGGTCAGGCGGGAAGGCTATGCCCTGCTGAGACGGAGCGATTTGCCGGAACTGGCCCATCATCTCCGGGGCGGCACGTTGACGGATGCGGAAGTGGAGACTTGCCGAATCGATGATGATTCGCCCGCCGTCGGCAAGACCTTTGCCGATCTCTCCATTCGGCCTAGAACGGGTGCGTCGATCATTGCCTGGACGCGCAATGGGGTGACGGAGTCGAATCCCGCTCTGAAAACGAAGCTCAAAGGAGGCGACATCGTGGTGCTGCTCGGCTCTCGCCTGCAGATCCGGAGGGCCATGAGCTTGCTCCTGTCAGGCGAGTTATGATCGTACCTTGACCGCAGGCGCTAGCTTCTCCAGCGAAGGGTGACCCGGCCTTTCAGCGGATGTTCGATCGGCTGTCCTGTTTGCACGGACGCGAGATGCGCGGCCTTTAATTTGTAGTACCACTTCGACGGTGTGTCAGCGTCATCGAGCAACATCAGCGGCGGCTTATAACGCAGGCCGATCGCTTGACGTTCCATCGCCTGCCTGTCTTGCTGCAAGAAAATGTTTCCGAAGTACCGAAACAGTGTTTTTGAAAAAGGCAACCAGCTCAGGACGTTCCAGGCGGCGCAGAAATCCATCCGGCATTGCTGTTCCGTGAGGGGCGTGATCATTGCTCGCATGGACACGAACATACTCCCACATTGAACGAATTCGAACCGCTGGTTGGGCAACACAAAGTCGATCGTGGTTGTCAGTGGCCCCCCATAAAAAAAGTTCAAGAGCTTGTATGGGGTACTGTTTTTCGACGGCGCGTGCGGAACCATACGGAAACCGCCCGGAATGGGCTCATACGTCTTCGCTTTCTCATGCATGCTGGCCTGCGTCCGCCACCAGGAATTTTGGTGCACGAACGGGCCGTGGAGAGGATCCACCAGGCCGACAATGCCGTCGTCGATCGCGCAGTTTAGCAGCGTCGAAAATTGAACCATGCGATAGGGAGACGACGGCAGGGGAAGCGGAGGGACATCCGGAATCGATTGGTGAGGCTGCAACGGATCGGGGATGAACACCCACACATAACCGTTTCGCTCCCGACAAGGGTAGGTGGTGACGCCGATCTTATCGGTTTGGATGGGAGAGCCTTCGATCAGCGCGGGAATGTCCTGGCAGCGGCCTTTCTGATCGAATTTCCATCCGTGGTAACCACACTCGACGCAGTCGCCGCGGATCCGTCCGAACGACAGAGGCATCCCGCGGTGAGGGCAGATGTCCCGCAGGGCCGCGACGTCTCCCGCAGAGTTTTTCCACACGAGAATCGGCAGCCCGAGTAGCACCGTGCCTTTCATGCTGCCGGGGCGAAGTTCGCTACTGGCGCAGGCGGGGTACCAAAACCCGAAGAGCGGCGCACTCTTGGAAGGGAAAGTATCAGAGAGCAGGTCCAAATGGGTCTCGCTGGATCGAGGGACTATATCCGCCGCACTGAATCGGGTCAAGGGCACCGTGTTGACAGCAAAAAGAGGCGAAGACTATAGTCGAAAACCTGCCGGAACATGACACCATGATACAGTGATCTCATGAGGCGTCAATGACCACTACGCAGATGGACCCCGCGGTTGCGCTCGCGGAGCTCCAGGCTGGGAAACCCGATAGGGTCACGATCGTGCTCTTGAGCGGGGATTTGGACCGAGCGATGGCGGCCTTTATCATTGCGACGGGTGCCGCCGCCATGGGGATGAAAGTGACCATCTTCTTCACATTCTGGGGTTTGAATACGATCCGTCGGAAAGGCGCAACGAGTTCCGCCAAAGATTGGCTTCGCCGGATGTTCGGATTCTTGAACAAGGGCGGCGCAGACAGTCTGCCGCTTTCCCGCTTTCATTTCGGCGGTGTTGGGACGAAGATGATGCAAAAAGTCATGAGGCAGAACAAGATGCCCGGCGTACCCGAGCTCATGGAAATGGCCATGGATCTGGGCGTCCGCTTCATCGCCTGTACGACGACGATGGGACTGATGGGCATCACGAAGGACACATTGATCGACGGCATCGATCAGTTTGCCGGAGTGACGACGTACTTGGCCGAGGCGAAGCAAGGCAGCGTGAACCTCTTCATTTAACTCGGATTGGTCTGACGATGCGCGCAGACGTGACGCTCGATACACTCGGATATTTCTGTCCGATGCCGATCATCATGACGAGCAAGAAAATCAAGGAGCTCACGCTAGGACAAGTCCTGGAAGTGCTGTCCGATGACGAAGGCATCAAGAAGGATATGCCGGCCTGGTGCGAGACGACGGGGCACGCCCTGATGGGCATGGAAGAGCAGCAAGCGACCTCCGGACGAATCTACAAGGCGTTCGTCAAGAAAACCAAGTAACAGCTCCAGTCTTGCGACTGGTGATGGAAGCCGGAGGGTGACGGACGGCGCCTCCGGCTTTTTATTGTGGAGAGCCGCGTTTCTATGGACTGCATCGTCGAATGCGTGCCGAACTTCAGCGAAGGCCGTAATCCCGCCACGATTCAGGCGTTAATCGACGTCCTGGCCTCAGTGCCGCGCGTGCGCCTCCTCGACCATACGTCCGATTACGATCACCACCGCTCGGTGATGACCGTCGTCGGAGCGCCGGATGCCATGGAGGAAGCGATCTTCCGGGTGATCCGGATTGCCACCGATCTCATCGATCTGCGTTCCCATGCCGGGGTGCACCCGCGGGTCGGTGCGACCGATGTCGTTCCCTTCGTCCCCATCAAAGGACTTTCCATGGGGGACTGCGTGCAGACGGCCAAACGCCTGGGACACCGGGTCGGAGCGGAACTCGGGATTCCAGTATTTCTCTATGAACGAGCGGCGTCACATCCGGATCACGCGGCACTGGAATCCGTTCGACGCGGCGGATTGGAAGGCCTCGCATTTCGCATGGCATCAGACCCCGACTGGACCCCCGATTTCGGTCCATCCACGCCGCATCCCACCGCCGGGGCTATTGTGATCGGCGCCCGCCCTGCATTGATTGCCTTCAATGTGAATCTGGCTTCGACCGATATTGCCCTGGCCCGCGCCATCGCCCGGACCATTCGCCACTCGAACGGAGGCGTGCGGCATTTGAAGGCTATTGGCGTGGAATTGGCCAGTCGGGGCATGGTCCAGGTGGCGATGAATCTCGCGGATCATGAGGCGACTCCGCTCCATGTCGCTCTCAAGGCGGTGGAAGCTGAGGCATTTCGAAAGGACGTCGCCATTGCGGGTACGGAAATCGTCGGGCTTGTCCCGGTGGCGGCCATCACCGATGCCGTCAGGGATGCGCTTCGGCTCGACCGTTTGGACTCCAGGCAAGTTCTTGAAACAAGGATTGATGACGCTTTGATCGACGCCGCCAAAGCGGAGTCCGGGCCGGCGCCAGGTACAACGCTCTTTCGCTCCTCGCTGTCGGAGTTTCTCGACGCTGTATCGGCGCCGACTGCCGTGCCAGCGGGGGCCGCCGTCGCCGCCATGACCGGCGCGTTGGCTTCGGCGCTGGGAGTCATGGCCGCCAGAGTCAGCCGCCAACCGGCGGTCGAACATCATCTTGGCGAGATCGTTGCGCGGCTAAGCCATCTGCTCGAGGCCGATGGGAAGGCTTACAACACCTTCATTGCAGCGACGAGGCTTCCCATTGCCGATCATGGACGTTCCGTCGCGGTCTCCTCTGCGCTCCATATCGCCACTGAAATTCCCCTCGAAATGGCCGAGCGATCGATGGAAGCCGCTACCCTGCTAGCCGCTTGTTCGAAGGGGCTAAAACCCAGGCTACGGTCGGACGTGCAAGTCGGTCGGATGCTTGCTATCGCTGCAGCCGAAGCGAGCCTGCACACGGTCATGGAAAATATGAAAGTACAACCAAATCAGCAACTTAGAGAAGCACTAGTCAAGAGAGTGGATGAAGTGTCCGAGAATCTTGAGGAACTCAGATCCCTATGCTACACTCCGCCCCCTGGTCGTTCGGGAAAAAATTCGTTACAGGCGCCGCCTGGGAAAGTGCAGACAAGAGACGAATGGAAATCAAAGTCTTTAACAACAATGTCGAGAAAGCGCTCAAAGTCGCGAAAAAAAAGCTTGCGGGAGAAGGGCTCTTCCGGGAGCTGAAGCGTCGACGGTATTACGAAAAACCCAGTGTTCGCAAGAAAGCGAAGCAACGGGAAGCCCAGCGTCGCCGCCAGAAGTGGTTGTCGAAGCGCCGTCCGGAATAAACTCTCAGTTCATCCGCCTCGTCATCCTTCATCGCCAGGTCCACCCGTTCCGTGGTCATGCGTGAGGATCAGATCCATGCGGCGATCAAGATCCTCCGGCGAGAGATTCGCCAATGGCAGGAACCGGTCGTCGGTGTCGTCGCCCGTGAATCGGCGCGAGATCCATTCCGCATTCTGATTTCGTGCCTGCTGAGTCTGCGCACGAAAGACAAAACCACTAGCGAGGCCAGCGCGCGTCTGTTTGCCCTGGCGCACACGCCGGCCGACCTGCTGACGCTTTCGCGGCGGAAGATCGAACGGTCGATCTACCCTGTGGGCTTTTACCGCACGAAAGCCAAAGCCATTCATGCCATTTGCCGTCGCCTGCTGAATGTGTATCAAGGCAAGGTGCCGCAATCGATCGACGAATTGATCACACTGCCGGGCGTCGGCCGAAAGACGGCCAATCTCGTGGTGACGGTGGGCTACCAAAAACCCGGGATCTGTGTGGACATCCATGTTCACCGGATCACTAACCGTTGGGGTTATGTGAAGACGAGGACGCCGGAGGAGACCGAACAAGCACTCCGCGTCAGACTGCCCAAGCGCTACTGGATCACCTTCAACGATTTGCTCGTGCCCTATGGACAGAACCTCTGTCAGCCGGTTTCCCCGTTCTGCAGCCGCTGTAAGCTGATCGACATCTGCGACCGGGTCGGAGTCGTCCGTTCCCGTTAGGGCGGCCAAGGCGAGATGCGCTTAGATGAACGGGGTGGTTTCCGCACAGGCCGCCAGGAAAGATCGCGGCAGGCCTAGAACTTCGTCGACCTGCGTCGACTCGACCTCGAGAGGCCCAACTTACGGCTTTGGGGCTCGGGCCTTCACACTGTTGATGTAGTCGTTGATGGCCGCATCGACCTCGACCGGGGCCAACGGGCGATCGTGCGTTTCGCTCTCGTCAAGGACATACTGATCGCGGTCCTTTTCTTGCCGGACGATGACGGTATTTTCCGGCGTAACCTCGACGAGCATGAACCATTCACGCGCGCCTTGCGTGATCACGACTTCTTTTCCTAATCCCTTTTTGCTGACGGCAATTTGGAGTTCATCAGCTGTAGCAATGCGCGGGACCGAAGCGGCCCAGAGAAGCAGAGCAAGGGGCAGGAGGAGGCAGAGACGAAGTGGTGTCGGACGCATGGGCGGATTATAGCCTCCGACAGAAACGCAGTAAACCGACCTTGCTGCCCGTTCGTTGTCTTGAGTGACCGTGGGTCGCGTGTTAGGATTCCCTCCCCATGGACGGGCTCCTTTCGACGGTTCAGCAGTATATTTCGACCGACACGCTGATCTGGCTGACCGCGTTGTCCTTCGTCTTTTTTATCGGCACGCTCATTGCCATTCCGT
>DASUXH010000186.1:0-5532 GCA_036378015.1 Nitrospira sp.
ATGCGTCGGTCTTGATATCGAACACGCCGAGCGCCGTAATGGCATCGACGACCAGAATCGTCTGATCATGGGCCTTGACGATCTCTCCCAACGCCTTCACGTCATGCGACACGCCGGTCGAGGTCTCGCTCGCCTGGACATAGACGGCCTTGATGGCGGGATCTTTCTTCAGCGCGTCGGCCACCAGTTGGGGATTCACCGCGTGGCCCCATTCGACCTTGAGCTCAGTCACCTGCACGCCGAATGTCTTACAGATCTTTCCCCAACGTTCTCCGAACTTTCCGCCGTTGATGCAGAGGGCTTTATCGCCGGGAGACAAGAAATTCGATACCGACCCCTCCATGCCGCCAGTTCCGGACGCCGCCAACATCAGGACGTCGTTCCGGGTCTGGAACAACCACTTCAGCCCCTCTCGTGCTTCGGCGAAAATGGGGTCGAACTCGGGAGCCCGATGATGGATCATGGGCCTGGCCATCGCGAGCAAGACTTCTGGTGGGACAGGCGTCGGACCGGGAGCTAGCAGGTACCGCTTGAGCATCGACGGATCCTCCTGGAATGGAAGCGCACGAATGGGCTAGGAAGAGGCGACGATACCACCGCCCTCCGAAGAGTGTCAAGGCAACGGTGCTCACGTTCACGATGATTTTGGAGCGCTTTGCGGCGCATCGAACCCGTCATGCCCTTGCGCTTGGCGAGCCCACTCCTACGAAAGAAGGGCTTGGTCCCTAGTGCAATTTCTTGACAACTTTCCCGACCATAGATACTCTAATGACTTATGCTGTTTCGTCTACCATTCCATGCTGCCGCCGTCCTCAGTTCCCTGGTGTGTTTTGGACCGGCCGTGTGGTGTTCAGTAGTCTCGGCCGAGACGCCGATGACCAGCGATCTGGCCCAAGCCCCCGTCATCAACCCCTCCGATGAACCGGCGGTGGATCCGGCAGATGAACCTGACGCCAATATGGTGCCTGTCGAAACGGAACTTCCTGCAGACGCGCAATCCGTCGCAGAATCGGACAGCCGGGTGCCCAGGGCCGAGGATCTCCTCACGGTCTCTCCCCCGCAACAGTCGCCCGCGTCGCGGTTTGCCGATTCGTTCGATGTCCCGGCCGAAACCGCGCAAACGGTCTTGCCCGACGTCGGCTTCACGGGTGTCGGCGAGATCTATAATGTGCCGATTGTGATCGACTCCTCCGTCCAAAGCCATATCCGATACTTCAACACCTCGATTCGCAACCGATTCGAGCAATGGTTGGTGCGGTTAAGCCGCTACCGGCCTCTGGTGGAGAATATCTTCACCGAATTCCACCTCCCTAGCGATCTGGTGTATCTGTCGCTTGTCGAAAGTGGGTTCAATCCCTATGCCTATTCACGGGCCAAAGCGACCGGGCCGTGGCAATTCATGAAAGGGACGGCCAAACTGTACGGGCTTCGTGTGGATGCCTACGTCGACGAGCGGCGCGACCCCATCAAGTCGACGGTCGCGGCGGCGCGGTACCTGCGCGATCTTTACGACTTGTTCGGCGCGTGGCCGTTGGCCATGGCGGCCTACAACGCCGGCGAAGGCAAGGTCATGCGGGCGCTGCAGAAAGCCCGGGCGGAAAGCTTCACCGATATTTCAAAAACGCGGCTGATCCGGCGCGAGACCAAGGAATACGTGCCGCGGTTCATGGCGGCAACAATCATCGCAAAGAATCCAGATCGCTACGGCTTCCCCCAAGAAGCCAGCGAGCCGCATCAGTTCGAGGAAGTCGTCGTGACCAGGCCCCTGCATTTTCATGCCATTGCGAATGCCACCGGCGTCTCCTATACAGAACTCAGGCTGCTCAATCCGGAACTCCGCCGTGACGCCACTCCGCCGGGCGATGATGCGTACCTCCTGAAGGTGCCGGTCGGCACGAAAGCCAAGGTGGAGCAGTTGCTCGACCGCATTCCCACGTACAAGTTCCCCCCGATGGCCAAGTCTCAGCTCGCCTCGGCCGGATCTTCCCGCTGGTACAAAGTCCGCGTGGGAGATACTCTCGAAAAGGTTTCCCGTCGTTTCCGCATACCGCTGAAAACGCTCAAGACGAGAAACAACCTGACCGGTCCGACGATCCGACCCGGCGATTTCCTCGTCATCAGCCGCTAACATCACGACAAACGCCGTCTGTGTCTCGAAGGGCAGCCACCACGCCGCTGGTGAGCGACTATTTGTTGGTTTTTTTGGATGGCGCAGGCGGTGAAGGTGGGGGCGGGGCAGTCTCTTTTGATTTGACGTCGAGCACTTTTGTTCTAATCGTGGCTTCGCTGGTGAACGGTGAACTGGGATAAGTCTTGATCAGCGTCTGATAATGAGCGAGCGCCCCTTCCGGACGCGATTGCGTCTCTTCGAGGCGCGCCAACTCAAACAGCGCCTGGTCTTTCAACAACGCCCCCTGATTGTTGACGATTGCGGTAAAGGCCTTGGCTGCCTGTTCCCGGTCGCCCTTTGACAGATACGCATAGGCCAGACGCTGCTGAACCAATGCTCCAAGCGCAGGGTTGCCTCCGTATTGCAGCATGAAGCGCTGATAGCTATCGATGGCCGCCGGCAGATCGTTCGCCATGACTTGCGCGTTGCCGAGATGAAACAGCGCCAAGGGAGCCGCGGCCGTACGGGGATACCGTTCCACGATTTCACGATACTTGCCCATCGCCTGGCTCAACAGATTCTCGGCGTTCTTGGGATCGCCGATCGAACGGGCCATGAGCAGGCGTGAGGCCTCCTGATCAAGTTCTTGCGCCTTCTCGGACGCTTGCCGGTCCATCCAAAACACTCCGCCGACGGCGACGGCCGCAAGCAGCAGCACGGCCAGACCGACGAGCAATGGGCGCCGGTATTCTTGGAGCCGGTGCAGTTGATGCTCCAATCCACTGAGCAGATGGGCTTCATCAACTTGAAGGGTCTTGACGGGAACTTTGATGCGGTAACTCATCGATATAGGCATTCGGGCAGTCACCCATTTCCTCGGACTGCCCTCGCGCCTTATACTAAGATCGTCGCGAGCTTGTCAATGCAAACGCGCCAGGGACAGCATGCTCGCCCGTTGATAGTCCCGCAACTCTCCATCCTCTCCGCCGGTTATGTTTGAAGACTACCTTGACGAGTTGGCGGCAAAACATTTGACGAGACGGCTGCTGCCGCTCGAATCGGGCACCGGTCCGGTCGTCCGTATCGCCGGCCGCGACGTGCTCCTGTTTGCCTCGAATGATTATCTGGGCCTTGCCCGCCATCCCGACGTCGTGGCGGCGGCTGTCCATGCGACACAATCTTATGGGGCCGGAGCGGGCGCGGCGCGGTTGGTGTCGGGGTCGTTGCCTCCGCACCACCAGCTCGAAGAGGCCCTTGCGCAGTTCAAGGGGACAGAATCCTGCATCACGTTCGGATCCGGCTATCTCGCCAACATCGGCGCCATTCCGGCGCTGATCGGGCGCGGCGGAGTGATCTTTGCGGATCGCCTGTGCCATGCGAGCCTGATCGACGGCTGCCGACTGAGCGGGGCCGATGTCCGCATCTACGAACATGGCGATGTCGAGCACCTGGAGGGGTTGCTGGCCAAGCGGCGAACGGGCCGGCGAACGTTGATCGTGACGGACGGAGTCTTCAGCATGGACGGCGATCTTGCTCCCCTGCCGGAATTGGCAACTCTAGCGCTGTCTTACGAGGCGGATCTGTATGTGGACGACGCGCACGGCACCGGCGTCATGGGCGCGCACGGCCGTGGAACGATTGAACACTACGGAATGGAAACGCGCATTCCGCTTCACATGGGCACGTTGGGAAAGGCGCTGGGCAGCAGCGGCGCCTTCATCGCCGGTCCCGACCAGTCGATTCAATATCTCTTGCACCGCTGCCGGTCGTTCATGTTCGGCACGGCGCCGACGCCGGGATCCGCCGCCGCCGCGGTGGCCGCGCTGAAGATCGTCGAGCGAGAGCCTGAGCGCCGTCGTCGGCTGTGGGATAATCGTGAACGACTGTTCAGCGGCCTTTGCCGGCTCGGCTTTACCTTGGCACCAACCGTCAGTCCGATCACGCCCATCCTCATCGGACGGGCGGAGACCGCCCTCCGGTTTGCCGAACAGTTGCTTGCCAACGATATCTACGCACCCGCAGTCCGTCCGCCCACCGTCCCCGCAGAAACGAGCCGGATCCGGGTGACGGTGACATCGGAACACACGAAGGCGCAGGTCGACCACGCGCTCGCCGCATTCGAACAGGCCGGCAAGATCAGCGGCGTCCTCTAATCATCCGCTCATCATCCCGTCTGAATCCGGAGATTTAATTGCTTTCTCGGATTCTTGTGGCATTATCACTTCGACACTATCGTCGCCCCTTGATCTCCCGATCTTTCCACTAAGGAGCCGCCTTCATGGATATTTCAAAGCTGCTGACGTTCTCGGCCAAGGAAGGCGCATCGGACTGCCACATCAGCGCCGGCGAGCCGCCCATGATCCGACTCCATGGAGATCTCAAGAAACTGGACCATCCTCCATTGACCGCCGAAGAGACCCATGCGCTCGTCTACGACATGATGAGCGATGCCCAGCGAAAAAACTTTGAAGAGAAGCGTGAATGCGACTTTTCCTTCGAATTAGGCGACATCGCACGGTTCCGCGTGAACGTCTTTGTCCAAAACCGCGGCCTCGGGGCGGTATTCCGGAACATCCCGACCGAGATCATTCCGATGGAAAAGCTCGGCCTCCCGCCGGTCGTCCGCCAGCTGTGCGACAAGGAAAAAGGGCTGATCCTCGTGACCGGTCCAACCGGCTCCGGTAAGTCCACGACGCTCGCCTCGATGGTCGATTACCTCAACAACACCTTCGAAGGCCACATCATCACCATCGAAGATCCGATCGAGTTCGTCCATAAAACAAAAAAATGTCTCGTGAACCAGCGCGAGCTCGGCGTCCATACGCTGTCCTTCGCCAATGCCTTGAAGTCCGCCCTCCGTGAGGATCCCGACATCATCCTCGTGGGAGAAATGCGCGACCTCGAAACGATTCAACTCGCGTTGACCGCCGCAGAGACCGGTCACCTGGTCTTCGGCACCCTGCATACCTCCAGTGCGCCGAAAACCATCGACCGAATCATCGACGCGTTTCCTCCTGCGCAGCAGGCGCAAATCCGCACCCAGCTGTCGGAGGCCTTGGAGGCGGTCCTCACGCAAACGTTGCTCAAGAAGAAAGCCGGCGGACGTGTCGCCGCCCTGGAAATCATGGTCGCGACTACGGCCGTCCGGAATCTCATCCGAGAAGGAAAGCTGCACCAGATTCCGGGGATCATGCAGGCCAGCCAGAAGGACGGCATGCAGACGATGGACATGGCCTTGGTCGAATTGGCCACACGAGGCATCGTGACCAAAGGAGAAGCGCAAACGCGCAGCATGACGCCGAACCTGTTCGGCGCCTCGCAGTTTACCGGAGCGGCGTAACCAGCCGGAATCGCCGACAGCGGAGTCAGCATGGATATTCGTACACTACTCAAGGTCATGGTCGATCAAGAAGCCTCGGACA
>DASUXH010000187.1:0-4067 GCA_036378015.1 Nitrospira sp.
GCCAGCAGGCCGTCACGATATTTTCCCAGGTCTTCCGTCCGCCCTTCGCGATCGGCACGACGTGGTCGAACGTCAGTTCTTCAGTCCGGAACTTGTGTTTGCAATATTGGCAACAATACCCGTCCCGCGTAAAAATGTTGATGCGGGAAAACTTGACCGCCCGATGGCTGTCCTTCAGCTTCACCAGTTTCAGGAGCCGCATCACCGAAGGAAGCTTGATGGAGATTGAGATGCCGTGGATTTGACGGTCGTAGACTTCGAGGACTTCGACTTTCCCTTGCCAGAGCAGTGCAATTGCTTTTTGCCAATGGACGACACGCAGGGGTTCATACGTAGAGTTGAGCAGGAGGGTCATTTCCATTCAACAACCTCATTCCCAACCGAGGCTCCTTTCGTGTGAAGGGCCTTGAATCGGTCTGGGTACGCTCGGGTATGTTCTATGCCATAAGATTGGCCCGAAATCAAGCGCAGAGGCCATTCCGCGGAGACGCGCGACCGAGGTCTATATTACAATCGCGTTAACGTCTTGAGGCCGCATGTCTGAGTTTATCAGCGTGGCAAAGGTTGAAGAGATTCCGCCAGGCACCGGCAAGACCGTCGATGTCCACGGCATTTGGATCGCATTGTTCAACGTAAATGGTTCGTTTTTTGCGGTCGACAACACCTGCCCGCACGCAGGAGGTCCTATCGGCGAAGGCAAGCTCTCAGGCGAGATCGTCACCTGCCCGTGGCACGGATGGCAATTCAACGTGCGCACCGGCGAGCGGGAAGGCAATCCGAATTTTACGGTCGCTTGTTGTCCGGTCCGTGTCCAGGACTCGCAGGTACAAATCGCTGTGCCGCCCGATTTCATTCGGTGAAAGGCGCGTCTCGGCGCGCCGGGGTGGGTGGGTGAGATAGAGGTCCGGTTAAGCAGGACCGAGGATGTTCGGTTTGGGAGCCGCCGGTGCGACAGGCTCATCCGTTTCCACCGGCTTCGGTGTAATGCCATCAGCGGGCAACGAGGCCGCATTGACTCGCTTCAATGACAGATTGGCGTGCCAGATAAATTCCCGCTCGAACCACTGACCGTTCACGCTCTTATCACGGAGTTGTATCCGCACTTCGTAAAGGTCGCCGTCCACCTGTTTGACCCGCCACTCACCGAGCCGTGCATTGAGGCCCCGTTCCTTCATCGATCGCACGTGCTCGGTCATGGCCTGCAAGATAGTCGGATAGCCGAGCGCCCGATGGGTCTGGACCATCGCAAGCGCATCGGCCCCGCGACGGTCGATCATGGGATTGATCGTCGGCGGCTTGGTCCAGACGTAATAGATGGCGCCCAACGCAATCACGCCGAGCACGACATAATGGATAATCTTCACCATCGAGCGAGCACCTTAGCTCTGTAATTGCGAGCCGCATATTAGAAAGCAGCCTCGCTCCAAGTCAAATTACTGGCGGATATCACTTGCGCGAGAGGGTACACGTGAACGATGGAAGGCTGTTCAAAATGACCAACAGTTCTCACCCACCATCCCCCGGCGCGAAGCGCCGTTACCCGGAAGGCCGCAGTCATTAAAACAAACGAGAACGCCGCTGGAGATCATTTTCAACAGCCTTTCGAGCTTGTGTGGGCGAAAGTCGGTGTGTTAGAAAAGACCCCTTACTCAATTCACGCCATTTTGTGAGGCTGAACTGTACCCATGAAGTTTTTTCTCTACGCCGATAATCTTCATCCGACGCAGCTCAAACGACGGGCCCCCGAACACCAATTCCAGATGCTGGCCGCCCTTCCCGACCACACGATTCAATTTTGCCGCTGGTCGTCCCAGTGGCGGTGCGGCCTTGCGAGCGTCGTACCGTCCGCAGGCGAGAAGGCCTGGGGCGCGATCTTCGAACTGACCGACGAAGACGTGAAACTCATCGACCAATTCGAAGAGGATGTGCCGCCGGAAGCCTTCCGTCATGTGCAGGTCACGGTGCTCAACGAGGCCGGAGAAAAGATCCTCGTCACCACTCACGCGGCGGCGCCGATCGGAAAATTCAAACCCAAGGATCACTATCTCGACTGGGTCATCAAGGGCCTGAAGCATTGGAAATTTCCGCACGACGTGATCGAGCAGTGGGAAGCGTATCGTCCGAGCAACTAGCAGCTCTCACATCTCACCTAGAGGAGCCTATGCCAAAACCCAAATACCACATCGTCGTCTGCACCAACGCCCGGCCGCCGGGCCATCCTAAACCTTCCTGCGGCAGCCAAGGCTCGGCCCAATTGCTGATGGCCTTCAACATGGGCTTGATGCAGCGCGGCGTGATGCCGGGCGAAGTGCTTGTCAGCGGCTCCTCCTGTCTCGGTCCTTGCGAACAGGGCCCAACGGTCGTCGTCTACCCAGACAATACCTGGTATTCCAAGGTCACCGAAGCCGACGTCGCCACGATTCTCGACGAGCACATCAAGGGCGGCAAGCCGGCGGCGAAGTTGAATCCGGATGCCGTCTGGAAATAATTATTTTCCGTGGCTCATTCTACGCATCACGAACATAAATCCCATGCACCCAAATCTATCGGGTGCATGGTCATCACCTGTAGTGACACCCGTACTCCCGACACCGATACGAGCGGACAACTGATCCAAAAACTCCTCAAGGAGCAAGGCCATACGATCGCAGCCTATCACTTGGTCAAGGACGAGCCGGCGCAGATTAGGGCCAGGATCAACGAAGCGACAGGCAACAATGAGGTGCAGGCCATCATCATCAATGGTGGAACGGGGATCTCGCGGCGGGATTCGACGTTCGAGGCCGTCGATGCAATGCTGGAAAAACGGTTGGACGGTTTCGGCGAAGTCTTTCGCTATCTCACCTATAAGGACATCGGCTCTCCGGCCATCATGAGCCGGGCCACCGCCGGCATCATCAAAGGCCGCGTGCTCTTTTCTACGCCTGGATCAGAAAATGCGGTCCGCCTTGCGATGGAAAAACTGATCCTCCCCGAGCTCGGTCACCTCGTGAAGGAACTCACAAAATAGCGGGGGCGTACGGGCTGGTTGATCTCCTTTGCTCGCCCAACGCGCACACCAGAGGGGGTAGGAGGCGGATGGTCGCCTCCTGCTCCAGCGCTGGATAAACCGCCTGACCCTGTCGCTGCTTGACTCCGCCAACTTGATCCATCCAGGGCTTTGCCTGAATGGATCTTCGAACACGGCGTCTCGCCATCGCTTACAGCGACCGAAACGACAGGGTCATGCATCCACCGCAAGTCTCTGCGCGTCGACCATCCGCCTCTTTGAATAAAGGTAAAACGAAGGCAGTGCTCGCTTGGGAAAAGGCCGCGTCTCGGCGCGGCCAGGGTCCTGGGAGGGTGAGAATGCTCGCGCAGTAGGAGACCAATCCAGCCCCGCCCCAAAGAGATATCAGCAAGCTCGGAAGGAGCACTTTAAAGTGCGTTGGGCATGCAGAGGATGCCCGATCGGCGATCTAGACCTTGCTCTTTAAAGGATGCTCAAAACGGTCTTGCAACAAGGCCGCAGGGAGCAAGGCGACTGAGGCATACGGTTTTAGGTATGTCGCAAGGAGACGTGCGACCGAGAACACAGTTGCAAACCGTTTTCAGCGTCCGTCTCAATCCTGCGCGATCTTCGGTTCCGAATAACCCACCGCAGAAGGAATCTGCGACTGCGCATACCGCTTGTAATGCAGCAGCAGGTCTCGCACGGAGACAACGCCCACAATTTCTCCTCCACGCGTCACGCCGAGATGGCGGATGCTGTGATCGCCCATCATGTCCTGAGCGTCGTCGACGGGGCGGCTGGCATCGATCGTTCGGATCGGCGCCGTCATAATCTTTTCCACCGTCAGCTTGCCGAGCGGCTTGCCGGAAGACACGGCCCGCCGGACGATATCGGTATCGGTCACGATGCCGACCAGTTGCTTACCCTTCTTCACAAACAACGAGCTGACGCGCGCCGTCTTCATCGTTTTCGCCGCGGTGACCACTGATGTGGTCGGACTCACCGACTTCGGACTTTTCGTCATGATGCTAGACACTGGTGACATCATTCCCTCCCTTTTTCCTCTCTCCCCCGA
>DASUXH010000188.1:0-2071 GCA_036378015.1 Nitrospira sp.
AATGGAACAACCGCCACACCCTGCGAATTAGCATACGATGCCGGTGATTCGCCGACGTACAGCGAGCCGGAGGATGCCGCGACGGGCCAATGAGAATGCTCGCCTACGGTCGTCTGTCCCGGTCTTAAGAGGGTGCCTGCACGTGGCCGCTCCGCCATGGTGTCCGGAGATGCTGTTTCCGCGACGGGCTCCTCCGATCCCATCCCAAGCACCAGCTTCCGTTCAACACCGCTGAACGCATGACGCACGGTCTGTCGTACGAAGCGGTAGACCATTTCCTGATCCGCGAACCGGATTTCTCGTTTCGCCGGATGCACGTTCACATCGATGCGATCCGGGTCGATGTCTACAAACAGCACGTAGGTGGGATGATGGCCTTTCGCAAGCAAAGACCCATATCCTTCGATCACTGCATGAAAGACGGTGGCGTTTCGCACCGGCCGACGATTCACGAACAGATCTTGAGGCGCCTTCGACGACCGCGCGTAGACCGGATCCACCATCGTGCCGCTGAGCGTACAGCCGGCCATCCGGCCCCGCACCTCCACCGTCTTGTCCAAAAAGCCAGGTTGATACACCTGTAGAATTCTCTCGCGTTCTGACGTTGCCGTTGAGTAGTTCAGCACCTCATGCCCATTATGCGTGAGGCGGAAATGGACGGAAGGCCAAGCCAGAGCAGCCTGCTGGACAATCGCGCTGATGTGCGAAAATTCGGTCGAAACGGACTTCAGAAACTTTTTTCGTGCCGGTTGGTTATAGAAGAGATCGATGACCTCGATGCTGGTGCCGACGACCGGCGGCGCGTCGGCCATTGCCTGCTGCACGCCTCCGATTAGGGACAAGCGGGCTCCGATCGCATCCTCCCTTGTGCAGGTGGCGACGTGGACATGCGAGACGGCGGCGATGCTCGGAAGCGCTTCACCTCGGAATCCCATGGTCGCAATCGAGGTGAGATCGTCGTCCGACCGGAGTTTGCTGGTAGCATGACGCTCGAAGGCAAGTGGAAGGTCGGCGCGCCGTATACCTTCGCCGTCGTCGGTGACACGGATGAGGGCGCGGCCCCCCTCCTTGATGTCGATGACGATGTGCCGGCTGCCAGCGTCGAGGCTGTTTTCAACGAGCTCTTTGACGACCGCTGCCGGGCGCTCGATCACCTCGCCGGCGGCGATACGGCTCACCACCTCGCCAGGAAGCACTTGAATCGTCGGCGAACAGCGCGCAGCGGGCACCGGATTACGCTCCACGGCCCTTGCCCATCATCGGATTTCGGCGAGTTTGTTTTTCGCCAACTTGGCTTCGTCCGAAGTGGGAAACTCTTCAAGAACCCGCTTCAAATTTTTTTTTGATTTCACCAGATCGCCGGTCTCCGCGGCGGCCAAACCCAGCTTGTACAGCGCGGCCGGGACCTTCTCGTTGCCGGGGAATTCCGTCGAGACATACTCAAACGACTGCATCGCCCGCGCATAATCTTTCTGCTGATAATACGATTCGCCAAGCCAGTAGTGGGCATTCGGCGTCAAAGACGTGCCCGGAAAATCCTTGACGAAACGCTGGAAGCCGGAAGCCGCCAGATCGTACTTGCCGTTCAGGTAATCGTTATACGACAGATTGAATGCGGAAGTCGGCGTGATCGCGGGAACATTCGGAATCATGGGATCCGCCGCTCCGGATTTTTGCGACTTTGTCGGCTTCACCACCTGGTCAGTCTGCATCTGATCAAGCTTCGGTCCGGGGGATGCCAGTGACGCCTCATCGGCCTTCGCCAATCGGGCTTCGAGTTTTTGCATGCGCGCGCTCAGATCGTCGAGCCTGGCCTTTGAGGGTTCGGCATCTTTCACTCGTTCCAGGGAGTCCAGACGCCGTTGCAGCGCGTCCAACCGCTTCTGGTCCTGATCCTGTGATTTGGCGACTGTGGCCAGATGGTCGCGCAACTCGACAAAATCCGCATGCTTAGCGCAACCTGCGATGACGCCAAAGGCTGCAGCGGTCATAAATCCGAGCCCGAGTCGTATGACGCCGAGCGAAACGGTCACCGCAGCTCCTTCATTTGATTCAACTTATCGTAGGCTTT